>NZ_JANDHW010000010.1 GCF_024330105.1 Coprobacter tertius | reverse complement strand
TAGCTGTTTCTGATCACACAAAGATAACATTTTGAAAGCAAAATACAACGGATGGGTGCCTGTGTATTTCTGATTGTTGGCTGTTTCTGATGACACAAAGATAACATTTTGAAAGCAAAATACAACTACAAATAGCTTTTCGCCCGTATAATCTAGCTGTTTCTGATCACACAAAGATAACATTTTGAAAGCAAAATACAACGGATGGGTGCCTGTGTATTTCTGATTGTTGGCTGTTTCTGATGACACAAAGATAACATTTTGAAAGCAAAATACAACTACAAATAGCTTTTCGCCCGTATAATCTAGCTGTTTCTGATCACACAAAGATAACATTTTGAAAGCAAAATACAACAATATGTCTTTACCGATAAAAACACAGGCAGCTGTTTTTAATCACACAAAGGTAACACTTTGAAAGCAAAATACCCCCACTACTTAATTATACTAATATCGCAATTTCTTATTTTACTTGACCTTTTCCGGAATACCGTATGTTTATTCGTAACTTGTTTTCTTTTTGAAGATTCATATATTTTAATCTGTAAACAGATAAATACGAATAAAAAAGAGTTACCCCTAAACGAGCAACTCTTTTAAGAATATATTCTGATATAGAATTTATTTTTTCAACATCTTTTCTTTGAGTATCGGCATATAATACCCTCCGACAACCGAACGAGCTTGGAAACCATGTTGCGTTCCCAGAATCGTTTCGTGCCAGTCACTGATGGGAACCCGGGAAGTTGTCTCATTTGCATACAACCACACCGGATCTACCAATGCATTGAATGTATCGGCTTCTTCCGCCATTGTTGCAGTCCAAAGAATCCAATCCGACTTTGTATAATCCCTTCGGTTGTCCAACGGTAACCCGTATTTATTCTGTTTGCTGAGGTAATATGCGAGTTCCTTCTTATATATATACTCAGGAAACAGGCCGGTCTCAAATAATTTATCCCATACCATATTATATTTCTGGCTCCAGGTATTGGGTTTATCAAACGTTAAACGGTAGTGATCTCCATCATTAGCCATTTCTTCCCATTTTCGAGCCATTTCCTTCGCTGCAGTCATATATTTTTCGGATATCTCTTTTTTACCCATCAAATCGGCCATTTTAGCATACCCGGAAATCCCGACAATCGCTTTTACCGAAAGATTCACATTATGTGCGAAATGTCCCGCAAAATCATCAGTACATAACTGATTTTCAGGATCGAGTCCATTTTCAAGCAAATAATTAGCCCAAGTGGTAAGAACATCCCAATGCTTTTCTGCATAATCCGTATTTCCATCGATAAGGGTAACAGCCGTAGTCATTATCAGCATATTACCACTTTCTTCCACCGGCATGTCTCCGCCATAGGTCTGTCCGTTAGCCATAGGATACGTACCCACATCATGCGCGGCAAAAGGCTTATTCCATTTACCACTTTCACTGTAATAGAAAATATGATTCATCAATCCCTTTGCCAAATCGGTATTATAAACGAGGAATAAAGGAATAGAAGGATACGAAATATCTACCGTACCGATCGAACCGTTACTAAAATTCTCTTTCGATAAGAAAAGTAATTCCCCTTTCTTATCTTCTACCAGCTTATGCGCCGATATAGCCTGACGATAAACTAAGGCACAGAGATCGGCATATTTTTCACCACCAACTTCTGAAGCCCGTTTCATCAAATCTTTATCAAAGGCTGCACATTTATCCATAACCGGAGTATAATCCTGTGCCGCGGAAGAAAGCTCGCCCATTATTGTTTTATCGCCTTTACGATTCCAATAAGGCAACAAGTTCTCACCGAAATACTGTATAGAATATCTGTCATCATAACCAACCATGATATAACCACAAACCGGTTTTTCTCCTACCTTTTGCAAATTATCGGATATAGCCAATACCTCCATTTCTTCAGAAATATCTCCCGTTAGTGTTTCATCAGCACTATTATCGAGTGCACTGTTCTTAACAAAAGCTTCTTGTACAACCGCAGCCCGACCGATTTGCGCCGTACGATTTTGCTTCTTTTCTCCGGAAAGGTAAAAATATCCCCAGTCGATACGTACATCATCCCCTTTCTGTCCCAGCACATCTTGTTCTTTCGTTCCGGTTTTCAAAACGAACAGCTTCTCGTCAGGTTCCATTGAAGAAGTTACCGGTTGATAAATACGATCTTGCGCCCATTGAGGTGTAGCATCGAAATATACAGCTACATCATGGGATTTCCCGTCGACCGACTTTACCTGATATGTAATATAATTTACAGGACGCGAAAGCAAATCGAGATCATCCATCAACAGCGGAGAAGTAAAAATCACATCCAGCAAAACCCCTCCGCATTCGAAGGCATAATAAGTCTGAGTAGGCATTACATTTGCCGAAACCTGTTTCGCAGCCATTGGAAATACCGGAGTAAACTCAGGCTTTTCCCAAATACCGAAATCAAGATAAGCACCTCCTACCGGATTTTTACAATGCGCCGCAATTATATTTTTACCCGGTTTCAATAAAGCCTTCAACTCACCGGTTAAAGGTTTCATCTGTTTCATGGCACAGGCATTTCCCGTATTAACAACCTCTTTACCGTTAATATACAATTCGAGATTATCGTCATGAGAATATTCCAGGATTAAATCTTTCGTCAATAATTCTGGTTCTATTTCTATTGTACGGCGTACCCAAATATCAGTACCGGGCCAATCGGTTTTTACCGTTTTAGCCGGAGTTCCGAAAGCTCCGGTTCCTTTTTTCCAAGCAGAATCGTTAAAATCTGGATTCATCCATTCCGACGCCGGTTTTTCAAAAGTATAATTCCCTTTCCAAGGAGCTTTATCGGCCGTATTTACCACTTGCTTCATCACAGCCTTTTCGTTACCCATAAAACGATAGCATTCACCATCCACTTTAATAATTCCCAACATAGGAAAATCGTGTCCGGTCCAATGTTTTACCGGTAAATCGTATAAATTATCCGCCATCGACCATGCCGAGGTATATGGATCGATCGTTATCAACGGATAGGCCGGAGCGCGCAAGTCATTCACCTGTGCAGGAGTATAATATTTATCACTCCCGCAAGAGGTTAGCCACAACAAGGCGCCGATACCTATTGCGAGATGTTTAGCATAATGTTTGAATTTCATTTCTTTATAAATTATTTAATAATGAACTTTTATTTTCGTTTACCAATCGCAGTATCAATTCTCCAAAAAGAGTATTAGCCCACGCAAACCAATGTCTTGTAAAATTATGCGTATTGTCTTTATTGAATGTCTCGTGCATAAATCCGGTATTATCATCGGTATCACGTAACATTCTCAAACAGTTACGTATCTCGTTATTATCGGTACTGGTTTCCGCTTTCATAATAATACTCATCGGCCATATCATATCATAACCCTGATGAGGACCGCCTATGCCTTCGCCTTTGCTTCCTTTAAAAAAATACGGATTATCGAGACTCCATACCAGTTTACGGGTATTGCGATAAACGGGATCGTTTACCGACATATTTGTCAGATAAGGCATTGCCAAAAGGCTCGGGATATTGGCATCATCCATAAAATAAGCATTTCCGTAACCATCTACCTCAAAAGCATATACTTTTCCGTATTTAGGATGGCGCACAATACCGTATTTATTTATAGCAGTCTGCACCTCATCGGCCAATGCCTTACAGTCGGCTGCAAGTTGGGTATTTCCGGTTACTTCAGTACAAATTTCGGCAATTTGACGTAATGACGCCACTGCAAATACATTCGAAGGAATCAGGAAGCCGAAAGTCGTAGCGTCATCCGAAGGCCGGAAAGAAGAAACGATAAGCCCGACAGGACTTACAGGATTCCCCCATCCTCCATTAGATAACGTATCTAATTGACGTTCGGTTTTTCGCTGAAAATTATACGATCCACGACCGTCTTTACGTTGCTGATCCCGGAATGTTTTATATACCGACTCCATAGCATTCGTCCAGTTTTTATCGAAAACAGAAGTGTCACCCGTCGTTCTCCAGTAATTATAAGCCAAACGAACCGGATAGCACAACGAATCGATCTCCCACTTACGTTCATAAACGTAAGGTTTCATTTCAGTCATATCCGACTCCCAGCTACTGCTTTTTTCAGTTTGTCCAAAAGCATTTGCATAAGGGTCCTGCAAGATACACCAGGTTTGACGATTGATTACTCCGGCAATTAATAACCGCAACGGCTCATCATTTTTACATAAAGGCAAATAAGGCCATACCTGGGCGCCCGAATCCCGTAGCCACATAGCATGTATATCACCAGTTATGACAAATGTATCGGGACGCTCTCCATTCATTTTAAATGATTCTATTGTTGTATCCAGCGTATTCGGAAAACAATTCTCGAACATCCAGGCCAATTTCGGATCTTTTATCTGTTTTTTTACCCGTGCAATCGTCTCTTCAACAGACTTAGAAGTAAATTTACGATTTGCAAGTTCCGGTCGTTTCGATACATAATCGGCAGTTCCTTTACCGTTGCCGGCTGCAAATGCCGAAACAGGTATGCTGCCCGAAGCAGCTAAAGCGGCCAATGCAAGCCCTCCCTTTTTCAGAAAATCTCGTCGTGTTGTCATAACTCTATATATTTATATTTAATATTACCATAATATATTAAAATCAGATCGGCAACAGCCATAAATACTCCGTTATACAAAAAAATCCCGGTCATGTAAATTTATATGTCATACATTACCGGGATTTTTCAATAGCGTTTATTCTATAACGCCTGTCCAACCACCGTTACGTACCATATGTAAGATAAGGGTCGTACTTTTGTTTACCGGCTGCTCTTTTTTCTTATAATCGAGAGCCTGACGATCGGCATTTATTCCATCTTCAAACGAAGTAAGCTTATACTTACGATTGTCTTCCAGAAAGTCTAAAGATATATTTATATCTCTTTCTTTATCATTCGTAATGCCACCGATATACCATTTATCACCTTTACGTTTGGCTACGACCAACGATTTTCCAATCTCGGCTTGTAAAACTCGTGTCTCGTCCCAGGTAACCGGCACGCTGGTAATATATTCGGTACATTCGCGTTCGCGATAATAATTGGTAGGGTTATCAGCAAGCATTTGCAATCCGCTTTCAAATACAACGAAAAGAGCCATCTGATAGGCACGTGTACCAATAGCAGCAGAATTAGGGCGTCTAGAACAATACACCTCGGGCTGCATACTTATCATTGCGCCCGGAGTATAATCCATCGCACCCACAGCATTTCGCATAAAAGGCAGATAAATATTATTTTCGGGAGTAGCGCCACCCATTTGTTCCATTCCCCTTACCCCTTCATAAGAAAGAATATTGGGGTAAGCACGTTCCATACCAGCAGGCTTGAACGATCCGTGAAAATCAACGAATAGTTTATGTTTTGCAGCTTCTTTCGCTACACGTTCGTAATAATTTACCATCCACTGGTCGCTACGATCCATAAAATCGATTTTAACCCCTGCAATACCCCAATCGCTGAAAGTTTTAAACAAGTCGAAATTATTTTCTACTGTCAACCAGGTCAACCAAAGAACAATGCCTACGTTCTTTTCTTTTCCGTAACGAATCAGTTCGGGCAAATTTACATTGGGATTAGGAGTATAAGGATCACGGGTAGATTTTGCCCATCCTTCATCCATAATAATATAAGGAATACCGAATTCCGAAGCAAAATCGATAAAATATTTGTAAGTTTCGAGATTACATCCGTATTTAAAATCTACATGATAAGGAGAAGCTCCGTTCCACCATTCCCAACTTACCTGTCCGGGTTTTATCCAACTGATATCTTCCAGTTCACACGGACGAGAGAGTTTATATACCATCTCATTACCTACAATATCGGCATCATTTTTACCGATAACAAAAGTACGCCACGGATACTTTCTTTTTCCCGAGGTTTTGGCAATGTAATCGGCTTCTTTCAAGATAGAAAGACTTCTGTCACCGTCTTCTCCGAATTCGAGCGGATATTTCGGGAATGCAGATACCAGACCGTTACTCCCCGTTCCTTTGAAAAACAGACAAGGATAATCGAACAAATCGGCTTCGGAAACTAAAATACTATATTCTTTATCCGTTTGTACAAGTATAGGCAGATAACTCATACGGTCATCGCTCTTCCATTCATCCAGTTTTACATGGCTATAGGGATATTCGTATGAAGTTTTAAAAGAAGGAGTCTTGGATATATGAGTCAAGTAATTCCCTGCAAAATTTAGATCGACCCTCTCTCCTTTTACTTCCGAAATATCTTTCCGATTGGTTATGAAACGATACGCTATACCGTCGTTATAGGCTCTGAATTCTACAGAATACCCCCCTTTAAAATTCAATAACAAAGTATTACAATGATTTTTTATTTGCGCGTTTTTTGTCGGTACTTCCCGATCGATCGTTTCATTTATAACCCCGCGTTTATTACCGGTAAGCTTAGGACTCTTCCCTAATACAGTACCATTGACATCGAGAGCCAAAACACAATCCTGCATCAACAAATCCGAGTCATAAGATACATCATAACTGATATTATCCCCTACTTTAACGTTTACACGTATGTGTTTGTCGGGCGAAGTTAACTCTATTTCCTTGGCCGATAACGTATTCGTTACTCCCAAAAATATTAAAGACATCACCAATAATCGCACTTTTCCTGGTATTGTTTTCATGTTAAATATTAAATTAATTAGTTTATAAGCTAATGATATGACGAATCTACCAATTAAATATACCGAATATAATGTAAGAATTACATTTCTTTCACATTTGGTGTCTTAAATACACACATTACTCCGTTACAAAAATATGCATTTTTTATTTTATACCTAATTATTTCTATTACAATTAATGTAAATATTCAAGATATACTCATTTTTTTCAAAATTATTTACTACATTCAAAAAGGGGATGACATCGTAACATGTCATCCCCCATTACTAATCTGTATTCTCTGTTATTCTTAAATTTCTTTTATCAAACCAAATTCTACCGGACGACCTTCAGCACAGGTTACTTTTAAAATCGTTCTATCCGCTTCATATTCAACAGTAACCAAAGGAGATATATCTGCCAAAGACCAATTTCCCCGCAAACAAATCTCTTTAATAACAGGGCGTGATGGTTTTGCTGTCGTATAAGTCTTTTCCTCCAGATGCAAAGACGGATCGCATACACTCATAATACAAGTTTCTTTGCCTGTTTCCCGCATCATCACCAACGTTTCTCCCGTAATAGCCGAGACAGAAGTTTCCTGCAAATCGTTCATAGTTTCGAAAACCACAAATCCGATTATCCCGCTAATATCGTCACGTACTATATGTGCAATACTGTCTTTTCTCAAAACCGTATATCCCGGTATTATTTTACCGGATGGCTGTACAGCAACCATATATTCATAACCTGCATGACGGGGTGAACAACCGTGCGATAACCAGGCAGAAACGAAATTACCTTTTGTAGGATTTTTCTTTTTATTATCTCTCGAATATTGTTCACATTTGGAAATATGTAAATCTTGTCCTGCCGGAATATAATATACATTTCCTTTTGTATCCGATAACCATGCATCAGCAGAATTTTTTATTTCTTTTGATAAGGGAAAAATATCCCAAGTCTTACCGTTATAAAAAACTGTATCGTTTTTATCCTCCAGTGCCAATTGAAACAAGGTAGTTTCTGTCGGGAAATCTTTATTATCGTTACTAATCGAGGAAGCAAGACAGATCATTCTGTTATCGAAACAGAAAACCGATTTACGGGCATGAAAAGAAGGATTAAAATTCTTACGATTTCGTTCTTGTAATTTCATTCCGAAAATACCGTTCATACCCTCCAGTGAAGACGATCCCGCGAAATTCTCGGGAGAATGTTCCATGAGTGTCCCTGTTAAAGGACTTTCAAGTATTTCGAGGGGCAGATGTATGGTTGTGGTACCGGGTAACCGATTCCAGTCCCAGCCGTTTTCGGCAAAACCGCTTTCTTTTGCGCTAACGGGATTCCCATTAGCATATATCTGCACCGAACCATAACTTTGGTAACGACCGTAACGATTATCCGATACATATATTTCCGAAGACCAGACATCGGAATTATATCCCTTAAGAGTAACCATCCAATTGTCTCTCCTGAAAATTCCGGTGGCACCGTAATTATATACAAAAAATCCCGAAGGAGCCACCGCTTCTTGAATACCCTTTTCCTCAAAACGTTTACGATAAAAATCGGACCGAGGTTTTAAACGAAGATAGTCTGCCGCTAACTCTTCATCGATTTCATTTTTATTTTCGGCATGTATTCCTCGTTCGGCCAATAAAGCGAATGTTTTTACCGCATCTTCCGAAATGCTGCCGTCGAAAGGATGCCTGCCCGATATACCGATGCCCCAATCTCGTAAATTACTATAGTTTCGCATGGTTTGTAAAGCCAATTTCAAATGCGAAGCCGCCTTAGCGGTAATGGTAAAAGACGTTTTATTCGTAAGTTCGAGATATACACCCAATGTACCTATAGCACCTATCGAGTATGCGGGATAAAATCCGCCATGATGAAACATAGTCCCGTCTGTTTTTATACCACCAATCGTTCCGGGAGTAAAATCGAGCGAACCGCTCAACCAACGGCTAATTCCCTGCATAGAACGCAATTGCTCAGGCAAATCAGGTTGAAGAATAGCGCATATTACTTTGGGCAAAAGCAGTGTATTCCAAGAATCGAGCAATTCATCCCGGCCATATACATAGGGAATACGCGTTTCAGACAAAGCACTCCAATAGGTAAGAGTACGTATTATTTCACGACCTTCGGCGTGGGCTTCGCGTAATTCGTCCCGCATCATCCAGGCCGCTTTATAAATATTTCGTACCTGATAACCATAATGATGATTGGTTCCCATGCCGCTTCCCCATGCAAATCCCTGATCGATAGCATAATCGAATACATCGAAAAACGCTTTACGGGAAGATTCGTTTCCGTTATACTTCCAATCGCAGGCAAACTGATATAACATGGTTTCAACATCGTTGAGAGTGAGTTCTCCGGCTTTTTTGTCACACTCGTCTTTCGATAAAAGCGGAGCACCGATCCATCTTCCTTTTACCTTATGTATTCCCGCTTGTTTATATATTTCCGTTGCCTTATTTATATTCACCTTTCTCCCGGGGGGTACCAGCATTTTATCCAACCTTGCCGCTACGGTTTCGATGTCTTTCTTTACGTTATTATCTACATTCGAGATTAAAGGAATATCGTACGGATTGTTTTCCCATTCGTATAATCGGCACCAGTGCCAGAGTTCGCGGGTGGGTAACCGGTTATTCTTCGGTAGCTGAAAATCAGGAGTCGCCTGATGATGAACTCCTTGTTGAGGGAAATCTATGCGGCTGAATAGTAAATTTCCTTTTTTTATACCGATTGGAGACTCTATAATCCAGCTTTCCAACTTTTTCTTGCCATGGTCCCCCTGCATATTAGCAAAACTTATCCAGCAAGCTCTCCACCCTGAAAAATCGAGGTTGAAATCGAAATAATAAGGGATAGAGCCATCTTCATCTTCAAATTTTATTTTTAACGGACTCTTTAGTGCGGTATTATTATAAATCCACATAGTAAGTCCGCCCCGACGGGTTTCGAGAGCTTTGTTAAGAATTTCTGGAACAGAGAATACGAGTTTTTGTTCTTCTTTTTTCCATTGCCACGCAAGCGAAGGGCCTTTTCCTTTCGTAAAAATGCTATCTAATGAAATCTTCGCACCCGAAGTCGTCCCAATGTCTTTGCATATTCCATCTGAGAAATCGATTCTTTCTGCTTTTATTTCTGAAAACAGGCAAAGAACGATAATAATAAAATATAACTTTTTCATATTGTTTCTCCCGGATATATTAATGTTCGTTGATTTGAAAATATCATCCTGCAGGAAATCGTACTTATTACGATTCTAATATAAAATCAATTTTTTGATTTTACTTCGAATGTTATTTCTCTCATCACTTTGCTTTCTCCATAAATATTACTGTTACCGGCAATAAATGTAACCGTATATGTACCCGGGACGGTATAAATGTGCGAATAACTATCGAGCCTCACATTTATATTTTTAATTACTTCGCTTTTATCCGGTTCGCATCCATTTAACTGCAAATTGCTCGAGATAAGCCAATCGTCGTTTTCCCAAGCCGGAGTTTTCGCACAACCTTGTATCTCTATATTCTTCGTATCTGTCAGATTCCAGGTGCCTTTCATCCCTTTTCCGTTGAAATAAGCATTCCCCGATTGAGGACTTAAATCCTGAGGAAGCATATCGAATGCCGAAAAACCCATATCGGCAGCCGTAAGCGAATAAACAACTCCGTTTTTATAAACCGTTTCGAGACTGAAGCCGAAAATTTTCCATGTACGCTGAGATTCATTCGGAACGAGCGGCCCAGTTTGGTAACGGAAAGCGAATGTAGCGTCTGACGCATATTTAGATACATCGATGTCTTTTTCATATGTCTCAGTCACTACGTTAGTACTACCATTCCCTGCTTTCGCGGGGAACTCTTCCTGACTTACCACTGTTTCCCATCCATTGAAGGTAGTAAGTAAATTGTGATCTGCATCTTTATTATTTCCGGCCAGTCCCGGGAACCCGGAAGTTGCCATTAATGTAAGGGTTTTGGGATATTTGGCACCATATTTCGAGTCTACAGTAAATCGTATTTTACACGATTCTATATCTTCAGGAGCATATTCTGTTCGGTCTCGATATTTATATTCATGACCTAAATCACCCGACCAAAAGGTAATATAATCGGGATTACCGTCGAATAAAAAAGTTACTTCGTCTCCCGCCAGATAGGTATTATCCGGAGAAAGTGTAACGCCGAAACTGACGTCTTCTGAAATCTTGTTACAGGAAGATAATAAAGCGACCAGTAAGATTCCACAGGCATATTTATGTATATTCATTTTTTCTATATTTATGTTTTACAAAGATTACCACGCCGGGTTTTGTTTCAAAGAATGGTTGAGACTCAACTCATGTATCGGAATAGGCAACCACTTATATCGTTCAGACGACGCTGCATTCTGCGCATAATATTCAGCGAAAGATTTTCCGGAAGCCCAACGCGAATCGTTCATAACATAACGATATACGTTATTCATTTCTTCGGTGAAATAGTCCCAACGGAGTAAGTCGAATTTTCGGACTCCTTCGAAACACAATTCCCGGGCTCTTTCATCCCGTATCAACCGCTTGAATTCCTCATAACTCCAACTGTCTTTGGTTTCGAGCCCGGCCCGTTTTCTTACTCTTTTTACATATTCCACCGCCTTGTTGCTCGGGCTGCCTTCGACTTCGTTATCCGCTTCAGCATACATTAACAATACATCCGAATAGCGTAAAACAGGGAAGTTTATCGGAGTATAATTTTTGTCTCTCGGACTTACGACTTCATATTCGCGGCGATATTTTCCTACATTGCGTTGTACATATTCGCCATACCCTGAGGTTTGCGGTGTAACGCCATCGTCTTTCATCAGGACATTTCCGTTATTATCTAATTTTATATCTCCTTTATAATACCAGTAACGTTTCCAGAAAATCGTGGAATTATCGTTTCGTTGCTGATACCGATAGGGAGCGATATTCCAGTCTCGGCGTACATCGGGATTATTTTTTTCGGTGACATCGTCGAGATCAGGAATTCCATCGGCGTCGATATCGTTGAAAAGATCCCACAAATTAAGGGTTACCGAATAAAAAGCGTAACTATATCCCATCGATTTTTTAGAAACATCGTTGTTTTTAATACCCATGGTACATCCCCACCGGCCGGCTGCCTGATGACCGTCTAAACGGTTTCCTGTGAAATAAATCTCCCATAAACATTCTTTGGTATCGGCCACATCGGCGGCAAGGTTTTTAAATACCTGCGTGTAATCGGGATTCAGATCGTGTTTTATTTTATCATAACGGATCACTTCTCCGGCCCAATACCGGGCTTTCTCATACATGGGCTTCCCTTCGTTAACCGGCCAGCCGGCTCTTTTCAGATAAACCCGTGCCAATATGCCCCGAACGGCTGATTTATTTACATGCCCTCCTTCGACCGCTTCGATTTCGGCCACCATAGGTTCTGCCTTTTCCATTTCTGAGGTCACCCATGCCAATACCGATGCTTGTTTAGTAGCGGCACAATCCCGGATAAGATTATTTTCATCATATTGTGCTCGTGTTATTAAAGGTACGTCGCCCCAACTTTGTGCGAGCAAGAAATAAAAATAAGCTCTTAAAAAAGTCGCTTCACCGATATAGGTTTTCTTTGTTCCGGCATCCATCGATGTTTTTTCGATACGTTCGAGAAATATATTCGCGTTATTGATCCCGGTATATAACTGAGCCCACACATTGGCAACTTCGTTATTGCCGGCGTCAAAATTATTATTGGGGACATTAATAGGTAGCGTATTACGATCATAATAGGTAAGATCATCGGTACCAAACAATTGCATATACGCCCCACCGTATAAATTCTGACTACCCAGCGTACTGTATATACCCGTAAGGGCTAATAAAGCATCGTTACTGTCTTTATAAAAATCCTGTGGCCGAATAAAATCATTCGGTTCCGTATCGAGAAAATTACAGGATACTCCCGTCATCAGAAGTATCGATAATAATATATAATTTATAATCTTCATTGTGATTTCGATTTGATTGATTTAGAAACTGAGGTTAACACCTAAAGAAAAATTGTAGGCTCTCGGATAGGCCGAAAAGTCGAAACCGGGAGTCAGGGCGGAATTCCGAACCGATACTTCGGGGTCGTAGCCCGTATAGGAAGTCCAAGTCCATAAATTTTCCCCTGTAATAAAAATTCGCGCCGATTCGAGAGAACATCGTCTCGCTATTTTACGGGGTAAGGTATAGCCCAAAGCTACCGACTTCAATCTCAAATACGAACCGTCTTCGATTACTCGCGAAGAAAATACTCTCGGGCTGTTATCTCCTGCCCGGGGAATATTGCTCTGCGGGTTCTGCGGAGTCCAACGGTCGGCATAAGAAGCAAACATATTAGTTTCTTTTTTGGTCAGACTATTTTCAAAAATCAATCGGTTCGCATTAAGTATATCATTACCATACGACCAGGTGAAAAATATATTCAGATCGAAGTTCTTATAAGTAAAATTATTGGTAAAACCGCCAACATGTATCGGTTCGCCACGTCCGATAATCGTCTGGTCTTTTTCGTCTACCTTATTATCGCCATTGATATCTTTATAACGGGCATCGCCGGGGTGTATCATATTCCTTTCACTCCCGTTGGTCGGGATATCCGATTTCAGTACCCCGTTTTCAAAATCTTCCGGTTTATAAGTGCCTTCATAAATATATCCGTACATCAGGCCGAGAGGTTTACCTACTTTGGCGATATACGATGGCGTTTTATAGGCGTTATCGAAGGTAACCGTACTCAATAATGTTTCCTGGTTTCCGGAGAGTTCTTTTACTTCACTCCGGTTAAAAGAGATATTGAAATTAGATGTCCATGTAAAATCCCGGTTTTTTATATTTACTGTCTCCAAAGTAAGTTCTATACCCCGGTTGGCCATTTTACCGATATTCAGATATGCTTTAGAGAAGCCTGTAGTATAAGGAAGATCGGCATACAGTAAAAGATTACGGGTGAGTTTATGATAAAGATCGGCCGTAAAATTAATACGTTCTCCGAGAAAACTCAGATCGATACCCAAATTGGTCTGATCGGTAGTTTCCCATTTCAGATTGGGATTCTCAATAGCCGTCAGCCGAAAGCCCGGATAATAAGTTTCTCCAAAAGGATATTCATAAGTCATACTCGGCGTAATACTTCCCATATAGGCATAATCACTTACGCGATTATTACCCGTTTGTCCCCAGCTAAGACGCAATTTGCCGTTGTTGAGCCAATCAATGCCTTTTAAAAAATTTTCTTTATCGAAATTCCAAGCGACCGACGCCGATGGGAAATATCCCCACCGGTTTTTGGGAGAAAACTTCGACGAACCGTCGGCACGGAAAGAAGCCGTAAGGTAATATTTCGATTCGAACGCATAGTTAAAACGGGCCAGATAAGACATCAATTTGTTTTCTCCGATAGATGACTCGATTAGTTTGGGCAACCCCGAGTCCATTCCGGCCATTCCTAAAGATTCGTGAGCGATTTGCTGTACATCGCTACGGAACATGTTCGAATAATTCCCTTGAAAAGTCATACCAGCCAACGCAGAAATATTATGCTTTTTATTGATATATTTCGAATAGCTCAATACATTTTCATTCAGCCAGCCATGATCGTCATAATTACGTACCGAAGCGTTTACCCCTTCAGATCGGCTGGCATTTCCGTACCGGGTCTTCGACCCGTTGAAAGCTTCATTCAGTCGTTTTTTCAACCGATAACCTCCCGAAACCTTTAACTTTAATCCTTTTATAAACGTATATTCGGCAAAAGCATTTCCTACCAAATCATCCTGGGTATTTTTTCGGTATTCGTTCCTGACCGAGAGAATCGGGTTAAACCTATAATCGTTGGCCGTATTTACATCGGGGTCCCATAAAGCAGTACGCAAATCGGTTCCGTCATAGGTCACCGGACGATATCCCCAAACGCTATACATAAAGCTGCTGCTTGCGCTGCTCGATGCTGCCGAGGGTGACGATCCACTGGTTATACCTCTCGAGTAATTGGCATTAAGGTTTATTTTAAGTTTAGAATTTATCCTTTGGTCGAGGCTGAACCGTCCCTGGAAACGCGTATATGCCGAATTAATAATAATCCCGTTCTGATTTACATAAGATAAAGAACTATTATAACGCGTATCAGCCGTACCACCCGATATCGACAGATAGTGATTGGTAGATATAGCGGTACGGAAAACTTCATCCTGCCAGTCGTACTGATCGGGTATGTTGCGATAGCTTTCAAGCGTGCGTCCTTCACTAAAATATTTTTCAAGCATTTCGGAAGGCGAATACAATTCTTCCTGTAATCTGACGAATTCATATGCGTCCATCAAATCGAGTTTATTGTTGAGCCGTTCTAAAGAAACACTGCCATTGTAGGTAATAACCGGTTTACCGATTTTTCCTTTTTTTGTAGTGATTATAACAACTCCATTGGCGCCTCTTGCCCCGTAAATCGCAGTAGCCGAAGCATCTTTAAGAACGTCCAGCGATTCTATATCCGCAGGATTTATCGAAGCCGCACCGGCATCCTCTACCGGAAACCCGTCGATAACGAATAAAGGAGAATTGCTTTGGGTAAGAGAGTTATTACCCCTTACTACGATATTGAAAGAAGCCCCCGGTCCCCCTTCGCCCGATGACACCTGTACTCCAGCTATACGACCTGCCAAAGCCTGGTCGAAACGAGTTATCGGGGTTTTCAGCATATCGTTTATGTTCGCCTTGGCAACCGATCCGGTAAGATCCTTGCGGCGTACTTCCTGATAACCTACTACAACAACCTCATCGAGTGCCGTCGATTGTTCTTTCATTACGATATTCATCATTTTTTTTGTATCTACTTTTACATGACGCGACTCATATCCAAGATAAGAAAAACGGAGAATCGCATCGGAAGAAGGTACTTGAATAGAAAATTTCCCATTCATATCTGTCATAGTTCCCGTATTGGTTCCTTTTAGCAAAATACTTACTCCGGGCAATCTTTCTCCATTGGCATCGACAACAGTCCCCGTTACATTCATTTGCGCATTTGCCACGAGCGATAAACATGCGCATAAAAAAGGCAAGAGAAACTTAATTCTGTTAATTTTCATAGATATATTCAGTTTGGGATTTATTAAAAAAGATATTTTTCTGGAACCGGAATAAAATATTATCGCTCCATAAACCGATTATTAAGTAAATAAGATTAAATAATGTATTTTTCATGTATCGAAAACAATTGATAAAATTTTTCGGCTAATATCTGTAATATTCTCCTACTCTTCTACACATCACACCTTAATAGAAGGCCCATAATCTAAAAAATGGAACCAATATACCTGAAATGAAAATACCAAGAAAGCAAGTCCCATTTTTTTAGGACATATAAAATAAAATATAGAACCCTTTTGTAATTCACAGCAAAATCGTTCCCTATCATTTAATATATCTTAGCGCAGGAATACAATGATCCCTTGATTCAATAACTATTTATAAACACGATAAACTATCATGAAAACGACATTATTTTATATGTTCCTTCTCTGTTCCGTTCTTTTTACCGGCTGTAACTCAAAAACAAAATCCGATAATGCTCTGGTAAAACACGACATCGATATAGCCTCCCAACAAATGGAAAGACAGGTACAGATTATAAATGACTCGGGGAAAATACTTAATCCGCGTACAGTATACAACGGCAAAATAGAGTATGTTCCGAACGATGACTGGACAAGCGGTTTTTTCGCAGGTTCATTATGGTATATGTACGAACTGACCGGAAATAAAAAATGGGAAAAATACGGTATAAAATTTACCGAAGCTCTCGATTCGATAAAATATCTCAAATGGCATCACGATATAGGATTTATGATTTATTGCAGTTATGGAAACGCCTATCGTATCACTAAAAATCCGACTTATAAAGACGTTATCATCGAAGCAGCTCGCTCATTATCCACACGCTTCCGGGCCATTCCCGGAGTAATACAATCCTGGGATGAAAATCGAGGATGGCAAAGTAAAAAAGGATGGTCATGTCCGGTAATCATAGATAATATGATGAATCTCGAATTGTTATTTGAAGCCACTCGGCTGAGCGGAGACTCTACATTTTATAAAATAGCAGTAAGCCATGCCGATGTTACATTGGCAAATCATTTTCGAAAAGACCATAGTTGTTATCACGTAATCGATTATGATAAAAAAACAGGGGCTGTACTCCATAAACAAACGGCACAGGGATATTCCGACGAATCCTCCTGGGCTCGCGGCCAGGCTTGGGCTCTGTATGGTTATACCGTATGCTACCGGGAAACCCGAAATAAAGCCTATCTCGAGCAGGCCGACAAAATTTACAATTTCCTATTCGAAAATAAAAATATGCCTGCCGACTTAATACCTTATTGGGATTTCGACGCACCGAATATTCCCAATGAACCCAGAGACGCATCGGCAGCCGCTGTAATCGCCTCGGCTCTATACGAATTGAGCGGTTACGGAAAACCTGAGTATAAAGATACCGCCGATAAAATCATAAGATCTCTTTCGAGCCCGGCATACCTCGCTATCGTAGGAACCAATGGCAATTTTATTCTTATGCATTCGGTCGGAAGCATTCCTCATCATTCCGAAATAGATGTTCCTCTAAACTATGCCGATTATTATTTTCTCGAGGCTTTAACACGTAAAAAAATAATCGATAAAATGTAAATTATCTACACGCACAGGGTATACTAATGCTCACGGTACTAAAGAAATACTTATAATTATGGAACATTGCTTTAATGCTCAGATTATTCGGGCCAAACTTTATACAGTTATATTTTCAAAAATCAATCGCTCAAACCTATTATGAAATTCAATTGCATCCTTATATTTTTATTAATTGTTCTTTCAACAGTTGAAAGCAATGCGCAAATAAAAGAATTTACTCACCCCGAGATTCTTTCTTTCGAGACCTCGACCCTTCCTGCCAAACCCGGCAAAGGATCGGAAATTACAATAAGTAACCTTCATTATAAACACCTGGCACACAGTTTACAATGGAGGTGGAATCAACCTAATTCAATAATAGAAATCGATCAGCCTATAAAATATTTATCTAAAAATCCGAATCCGAACGAAACTTCGGTATCCACTTTTGTCTTCTGGGTATATAACCCCCGGAATCTTCCAGGAGGAAAAATACGCTTCGAATTTCTCAAAAAAGGCAAAATATGCTCATATTTCGACTACGGGACTGACTTTTCGGGATGGAGAGGAGCCTGGATCGCCTTCGACCGGGATATGCAGGGAAAACCCGAGGAAGGAATGGACTGTCTTCGCATTATCGCTCCCGATATCGAAAACGGTGAGTTATTTTTCGATCATATAATTTTATCTTCCTTTCAGGACATACGACATCATACGGCAAGCTTCGAAGCTCCATATGTAAACCCTTCGACCACTTCTCACTGGCTTATTCTACTGAAATCATGGCAAAATCGATTCGATATTCCGGTGAAAGCAACGATAAGCCCGGAAGAACAAAAAAGCATAAAAACCGTGGAACAACGCCTTCACGAGTTATTATTACCGAATAAAAAAATCGGGTTCGATAAACTGATCAAGCAATATAATGCTTACAATATCACCCAAAATCCCGATGGGACCGTAAAAGGAGTACCCGTATTTTTTGAGCGTTTCGGAGAAACTTACAATCACCTCGGAGGGATCAACTATGCAAAAATATACGATAACCCGATGGGGCTACGTAAATTTAATACACTCCTATATAACATAGCGATTACCTATAATAACAGCGATGACATTCACGAGAAAAATAAGCTGGAACATATGTACATCATGTTAATAAGACATATGCTCGATCAGGGCTTTCAAGCTGGTAGCGCATTGGGAACATTACATCACTTGGGATACAGTATGCGTAATTTTTATCCGGCCGCCTTCTTGATGAAAAATGTGCTTAAAAACGCCGGGCTCGATATACAAGTACAACAAGCCATGGAATGGTTTGCCGGAACAGGAGAAGTAAAATTAAAACCTCGTAAACCGGGGATGGATATCGATGCTTTTAACACCAGTCTTATCGGCAGGCTTTCCAGTATACTAATGATGAATGACAGCCCCGAAAAAGTATCTTACCTGTATTCGATATCTCGTTGGATAAATAACGGATTACTCCCCTCTGACGGAACAGAAGGCTGTTTTAAAATCGATGGTACAATTTTCCACCACCGGCATAACTATCCGGCATACGCAGTAGGTGGATTAGACGGAGCGGTAAACTCAGTATGGCTCTTACACAAAACTATGTTTTCTATTTCTCCCGAAAGCCATGAGCAACTCAAATTTTCATTGCTTACCATGCGTAAATACTGTAATTTACTGAGTTGGCCTTTATCACTTTCGGGACGACACCCCGATGGAAAAGGTCATATTTTTCCCTGGCACTACGGCCGGTTAGCTATCGTGGGAAGTCCTGACGGAAAATATAAAATCGACCCGGAACTAGCCGCAGCTTATCTGAGATTACTTTATCATAAAAAAGGAGAATACTCTGATGAATTGTCACGTGAAGGATTCAAGGCAGAACCGGCTCCGGAAGGTAACTGGAGCCTCAATTATTCTTGTCTTGCCGTACATCGGCGGGGTGAATGGCTGGCGACAGCCATGGGTTTCAGCCGTTATCTCTGGTCGACAGAAGGATATATTGGAGCCAATTGTTTCGGACGCTATTTGAATCACGGTAATCTCCAGATACTCGGAACCGGCAACCCAATCGATATATTTCAATCGGGATTCAATCAGAAAGGTTGGGACTGGAATCACATTCCCGGAACAACAGCCGCCGTTTTACCCATGGAAAAACTGAAAGCCGATGTAAGACAAGTCGACAGTGTATCGGGATATGAGGAAATGTTGCTCTCGGATGAATCGTTTGCAGGTTCGGTATCGAACGGCAACAGAAACGGAGTTTTCGGAATGAAACTACATGAAAACGACAAATATAACGGTTCGTTACATGCGCGTAAATCTTATTTCTTTTTCGACAACCGAATCATCGCTTTGGGTACGGGTATAAAAAGCGTACTAAGAAACGCTCCAGTACATACGACATTATTCCAGGTTTACTTAGCCGATAAAAATATACCTATACATGTTAACGGAAAAAAAATAACCAATTTCCCCTATCATAAACGATTAAAAGAAAAATCGACGGTTCTTTGCGATAGTAAGAATAATTATTATTTCGTCTATAATGCAGATATTATCATTCACAAAGATCTGCAACACTCTCTCGATGAGGAAACTTGCCTACCTACACAAAATAATTTCGCGATGGCGGCAATTAATCATGGAAATTCGCCTGAAAACGAAAATTACCGCTACATGGTACTCATACAACCAAATGAAAAAGAGTTGTCAGAATATATTCGAAACAAAGATTCTCAAGACACAATGCCCTATACCGTTTTACAACAAAACGACAATGCCCATATCGTAACGGATAAAATTACAAAAACGACCGGATATGTACTTTTCGAAAGCGGAATAATAAACAAAGCCGATATTATCTCGACAAACCATCCTTGTCTGGCTATGACTAAAAGTATTAGCGATAACGAACTCATATTGAGTGTATGTGATCCCGACCTGAAGTTTTATGACGGCCCGGCAGACGAAATTTACGATAAAAACGGAAAAACCATCGAACGCAGCATATATTCCCGCAAATGGATAAATAACCCGTCGGGTATTTCTACCATTGAAGTCACGATAAAAGGAATATGGGAAATTTCAGGAAATTCGGAAGATGTTCATATTAAAACACACCAAAAGGATAATACCGTTTTCGAAATCAGCTGCCAAAACGGACTTACACGCGAAGTAAAACTAATGCGCAAAGAATTAAACGATAATTAAATAACGATAAACTCATAAAATGATAATACGATTAAGCCAGACGGTATTATTTTCTGCCGCAACAATTATTTCATTAGGAGCATGTAGCCAAACCAAAAAGTTTAAAAAATACGAACAGCCTAATGTCATATACATTTTCCCCGACCAGTTCAGAAACCAGGCATTAGGATTCTGGCGTGAAAACGGATTCAGAGATAAAATAAATTATACTCCAGATCCAGTTATCACTCCCAATCTGAATAAATTCGCAAAAGAATCGGTAGTTCTTACTTCGGCCATGAGCAACTGCCCGTTGAGTAGCCCCCATCGCGGAATGTTGCTTACAGGAATGTATCCCAACAAAAGTGGAGTACCACTTAACTGCAATGCCGACAGACCGATCAGCAATTTAAGATCCGACGTAGAATGTATCAGCGATGTTTTCAGCCATAACGGATATGATTGTGCCTATATCGGAAAATTACATGTAGATCACCCTACTCCTAATAATCCTCAAAACCCGGGAACATACGTAGAAGATAAAATTCCCGCTTGGGATGCCTATACCCCTCCTTCGAGACGACACGGATTTAATTACTGGTATTCATACGGAACTTACGATGTACATAAAACGCCCCATTATTGGGATACAGCCGGTAAAAGACATGAAATAAAAGAGTGGTCACCCCAACACGAAGCCGATAAAGCTATCGAATATCTTAAAAATACTCATCATGTCAGAGATCCTAAAAAACCGTTTTTTATGATGATAGGAATGAATCCGCCTCACAGCCCTTATCGTTCGATCGATGACTGTATGCCCGAAGATTATGATTTATACAAAGACACGCCTGTTAAAAAATTATTAGTACGCGATAATGCCAATCCCCAAATGGAGAAAGCCGCTAATGTACCCTTTTATTTCGCTTCGGTTTCCGGAGTCGACCGGGAGTTCGGTCGTATCCTGCAAACACTAAAAGATCTCGGCCTCGATAAAAATACAATTGTTATTTTCGCTTCTGATCATGGAGAAACCATGTGCAGCCAGAATACCGACGACCCAAAAAATTCCCCCTATTCCGAAGCAATGAATATTCCTTTTATCGTACGATATCCCGATAAACTGAAACCGCGCGTCGAAAGCGATTTGTTATTATCATCTCCCGATATCATGCCTACAGTATTAGGACTCGCGGGCTTAGGAAACAAGGTTCCCAAAAACGTACAGGGTACCGATTTCTCGTCGTTATTTTTAGATGAAAACTCAATGATAAAACGACCTGAAGGGATATTATACATACAAAATCTCGACGGTGACAAAGACAAAACGGGCAATGTAATTTCTTACTTCCCGTCGGCCCGGGGAATTAAAACTCAGGAGTATACTTTGGCTATTTTTATAAACCGAGAAAAAAAAATAAATAAGATTCTCTTCTTTAACGACCTGAAAGATCCTTATCAGATGAGTAATTTACCGGTAGAGGCAAATGGAAAAATTTTTAAAGAGCTGTGTAATAAAATGGGTAAACTACTTAAAGATATAGACGATCCTTGGTATCAAGAAAAAATTCTGAACGACATCATTCAATATTGAATATATTTACTGGCAGATGCGTTATTTTGATAAAAAACTGATACCGAGAATCTTTATTATTTCGGTTTCAGATATAATATACCCGGGAAATAAATGTTATCTCCCGGGTATATTTTCATTTCCGATTAACTGATACCGGAATTTCCATTTTATCTAACCACTTTTTTACCTTTTCTACCATCGGCATTTCATATAAAAAAATCCAATCGCTATTATTTGTCAAAGCCGCCAAATGATTATGATCATTCTGATCTGAAATATATCCATCCGGATTCTGCATAAACCGGGTTTGTGAATATACATTTTCCAAATCTTTTTTTACTACCGAAAACGAATCGCAAACAGCTCCTATTGTTTTAAGAGCCTCTTGCCTGCCCTCTGTATTCGGGGCTTTGTCATATAAAGCCAAAGCCTCTAATAATCGTACGGGATAATTCAGTAAATTGCTGGTTTGCCGGTACACTTCCAACGTATAACGATTACGTAATGCATTTCGTCGGGCCTCATTCAACCCGTTTACAATCATACCATAACGAACCGATTCCTCTTGTGCCCTATCTAAAAGCTTTTTATACTTCGCACTCCACTCGCCGGGATTTGTTATGTCGGGTAAATCTATCAGTTTAAATGTTGTCGTCACTCCCCACGACGGATTACGATGCCCGGAAGTTACCAAGGCACCATCGAAGAAAAAAGCGGCTTTCTCCATTTCGGATAAGAACTGCATCTGTTTTCCCGACAAGCCGAACTCCCGGCAAGCATGAGCATCTATAAATTCTTCTATCGTACGTCCACCGGGATTCCAACCATATTCTGCCTGCGCTATAAATCCTCGCATAACTGTTTCCAAATGCGGAGAACCATCGTCCCAGGCAGTCGAAAGAATACCTTCCAGATTGTTTTGCGCCACCAGTTCAGAAAAATCTCGTATATACTGTGCCCTGGAATTATTTCTTGGCATAAACGGAGTATCTCCCATCGAAGCCGCTGTCGCAGCCATTACTCGAAGACCGTTTTTATGATACCAATCTAATAAAAGCCGGTGTGCCAGTCCGGTAGGATCTCCATATTGCCAACGCATATATATACAATCTTGGGGGAACATTTTTATCGCCTCATCCAGCCGACTCGTATTCCAATTCTTCAGCACCTCTTCATCCGATAAATCGTTTGTGATTAAACCCCATAAATCTGCGTATTTCAAAGGCATATCGTCCCAGAATATAGGGGTACGACCGTGAGATACGGCAAAATCACAAACTTTTTTCAACCATACCATTTGTAATTCGAAAGGACTCTTTCCGGTTGCTTTACAACGGTCATCGATACCTATAGCCGTTATTTCATCTCCACCGACATGCAAATATTTACTTTCGGGCATGGCCTCCAAAGCATCCCGGTAAAGATCGAATTGAACTTCGTATGTACGCGGGTCGGAGGGGCAAAATTCCCAATCGCTAGCCGGATTTTCCCGAAGTTCCCAATGATGTTTCAGTATAAATCCCGCATGTCCTAAACCTTGTACCAGGGGGCTTATATCGATATGCCTTTCTTTCGCATAACGGCAAATCGCCTGCATTTCTTGTTTACTGATCGCATTGGGAGCTCCTATCTCAGGGCGTCGTGAATAACGCAGCTTATCTTCCAATTCCCAGATTATCCCGTTTATCTTATACCGGGCCAACCGGTCGATCATGCGGTAGTAATATTCAGTCCGGTCGAGATGATGTTTCGTATCGAGGTGTACGGCCCGATAAGATATAGCCGGATAATCGGTAATTTTCATAAACGGAATCAATAAACCGAAATCCCGGCTATCTTCCATCAATTGTTCCATCGTCTGACATCCGTAAAATAAACCGGCCTGAGCTCTGGCAGAAATAGTTACTCCTTTTTTCCCAACTTCCAGAACATATCCTTCAGCAGAAACTGGAGTATCCGAGTCGGTTAGAATCAACGTTATACCTTTACCGTTACCATTTTTCCCGGGTAAACGATCTAACAATTCTCCCAATACCGGAACAGTAAAATTCCCCTTTACAGTAATATGCGATAATTCATCTCCCATCAAGCCGCCTTTTTCCCCGATCTCGATTTTCTGCGGTAAAGGTAAAATTCGGAAACCGTCGATCGGATTTACTGCTTTAACCGGAAAGAAAAAACACATAAGAGAAATGGAAAGGAACAATCGGTAAAACGTGTTTTTTTTCATATTTAAAAGTAATTTAATTCAGTAAACAAAACTATTTTTATGATTAAGGAACTACTATTTTTTTCGTTTTTCCATTCATTCTGATAATATATATACCTTTCTCCAACGGGAAAAAATTACTTCCGGTAAAGAGTTTGTGGTCGATCAGCTTTCCTTCGATTGAATGAATAGAGATTTCTGTCTTATCGTTTGCATTAATAAGCACATACCCCTTACCGACATTAATTTGAAATCCGTCATTTATTTTATCGACCCCATCTAACGAACCTTCACTTACACTTACGGACAATGTGCTGAGATCTAACTTTGCGGTTACCGTACCTCCAATATCACATCTTATATTCTCGGGAGTAATATCCCCCCAATAACCCACCTCGTCATGTATCTTTATGATTTTAAAAAGTCCGCCTTCGGTTACCTCTCCCGTCCAATAAACGATAGTACCTTTTTTAGTCATTTTCTTTGCGGTAGACAGACTCCAGTCCAAGTCGGTTCCCATAGCCGTTCCTATCACATAAAAAATATCCTCACTACAATAAAAATTCGTAGGAGAAAGCGCCCAAAAAGTAACCGTTTTTTCCTCGGAAAGGCTTATTTTATGTGTACCTTCCGAAACAATGCTGCCATCGCCCCACGTACCGTTAATCAACTGATATTCATAATCTCCGGCAGTTAATGTTTTCTCAAGTCTGTACATATTATTTTCACCCGTTGGCGTTAATTTCCAACCGTCGTCTGCTTCTGCCCAGCTATTCATCGAACCGGTAACATAAATCAATTGGTCCTGTGCAAAAATATTTACTACAGACCAACACAAAAATAATAAAAATACAATTGTTTTCATGATAAAATTTTAATCATTAATTATTAAATTCCAAGCTATAGCCATCTTTTTATATAAGATCATTATCGCTTTTCCCCATCAAAAATTTCTAATAAATATTTGCCCTTATTGCCCGGTCGAAAGTTTTTTCAGCAAATACTCGGCTTCCATAACCAGCTTCATTGCATTATTTCCCGAGGTAGAGACAAACTTCTGAACAGCCGGATTTATACGGTTGTCGGATAATATGCGCATTTTCTCATAATCCTGTATTCCTTCCCGCAACAATTCGAAACGGATACTCGATACCGGAGTACTGTTATATGTATTTCCCGAACGGTATATCATATTAAAGTCACCGGATGCGTTAGACCGGTCCTGTATGTTTTTAGGATCTGTCTTAGTCCAATAATCATACGCCCAACGTAAATATCCGTCAAAACCTTTGGCTTTTGCATACCAAGCCATCCAGGCCATTTCCGCGGGATTTGTCTGAAGAGTGACAAAATTATTAGGAAAACTTTGGGCACAACTGGTATAAAAAGTAGATACCGGGGTTCTCGTTTCAGGATCATGTCCCAATAAACTGCTATAATCATAGAGAACATTTTCTATATCCGAAGAGACATCACTACCCGCTAATCCGATCTTCCATTCCTTATCATGATTCGTAATAAGCGAAACGACAGCCCTCATTTCTTCCTCCTTGATTTCATCCATATACAATACCGCTTTATCGAACCAGCCCTTGTTTTTTAAATGCGATCTGAAAGAATCCAGAAACACTGTCCACACCGTATTATACTCATCGCTTCCCACTTTTAACCCGAGTGTTTTTTTCGCACCCGAAGCATCAAAATACCCGATAGAAGTATCCCAACCCACCAGAGAAAAACAATCGATTTGCCGCGTAATCCCCCATGTCATCATTTTTTCTACAAATCGATCGAAATCGGTATAATCGAAACTCCAAGTATCATTTCCGTTCCGGGTCCATTTAACCATAGTCTGTCCTTTATCGAAAGCGCCATCTTTAATATAAGTGGTTATGGCGCTCTGTCCCGCATCGGCCAACAACTCGTAATAAGGTTTTACCAGCGTAAAATATTCATCAGAGAATGGCTGGATGGGTTTACCGTCTTTCATACAAAGGCTCGCCAACTGAAACGGAAATTGCCACAGATCGAGATGGAAAGACCATTCGGAAACCGGCGGTAAACAGTGGTTTACTACCAGTAACTTAATCGTGAATATCTGCTGCTCTTCACCGTCGGACTTCACGGTAAGCGTACCAGAGTATTCCCCGGGAACGGTTTCCGGGGGAATATCTATTGTCACCCATATCTTTACTGGATCTGATTCGGTGAGCGTTTTTACTGTCGATTCAGACAGGGCATCGGCAATCTGCGCCGAATGACGCACCGTATATTCTCCGCAGGTAAGCGCTTCGGTATCTCCGGTTATATATGAAGGGAAACGAAGGCGTACCCTCGATGACGGTATGCTACCCTTACCGCCGATAAGATCAGAAACCTCATAAGTAAGATTGTCGTATCTCTTCTCCTCGGTCCATAATACAATCTGTTTATGTACTCTGTCGTTTTGCCAAACAGTATCGTTCCATACCGTCGTTACCAGCGATTCGGATGTTTGTCCGGCAAATTTACGCCCCTTCTCATAACGTATAAATTTACTTTCAAAGGAACCTTTCAGTACAGATGTCACTGGCGTATCGGGCGGTAAAAGACTGTCACTTTCGTTCTCGGGCTTTTTATCTGTGCAGGCAATCGAACTAAAAATCAGTAAAAACAAAATACCCAGGGTAGATAATTGTAGTTTCATGATCTCTGCAGTTAATTTTTAATTAAAGTATAGTCATAAAAAGGAGATTGGCTTAAATCCATTTCCACCGTATAAGTGCCGGCAGCCTCAACCATTATTTCGCCTCCATCTTCCGATAATTTCGAAAGCCCGTCTGATACTCCGTAAACGATAACAGGATCATCTGAATTTACGGGAATCGTCGTAAATTTGATACTCCCCTCCGACAATTCAGTGGTGAGACTCCATTTCCCGCTTTCAGCTATATAAGTCATAGCCTTTAAAGAGCTTGTTGCCGAACCGGTTATTGCCCATTGCGTTTCGAGTAATGTCATCTGGTTGGTAGCGGCATCGAAATCGATTTTCCAAATGCCCGGAGAAACAATATCCGAATTATCGGCTGTAGTTTTCCAGTTTCCCCACGGTCCGTCACAGGGAAAATATCCTGTACCGGGAGATTCTTTCATAACCAGCGTAAAGGAACCGAAAGATTGTGAACCGGATAGCCCCGCGCTTACATCGAAATAATTTCCCTTATCGGATTGAACAAGGCCGATATTATCCCAGTCTGTTTTCGTGAGATCGATATAGCCTTCATACTTATCGTCATAATCAGCAGAAGCTATTCGAGGTGCTTTCTCCGTATCTAAATAATACTTGTTTCCCGATTTATCTTTATCGCCCGATTTTACGACATACAGAAAAGGAGGAGGATTATAAACCATTTCTATATCATACGTTTCTTTGCGGTCTTCCTTAGATAAAACTATCTGGAATTTGTTATCGACAAAAGTCACTGTACTGCCGACCGATATATTTACGGAAGTACCCGCATCGGCCACACTGATGTATTTTACAACAGCTGTCGTCGCCGGTTTTTTCACCGATAAAATATAAGTACGGCTCAAAGACCCGTTCTCCAGCAATTGCGGTACGGCGGTATAATCTTCACCGTTTACCGTCAGTATCAATCCCGACAAAGGGGAAACAATCGTCGGATTATCGGGATATCCATCATCGTTACATGAAATTATACCGATGGTAACCGTTAATAAGATAACGAATAAATATATTTCTTTTTTCATACTATTTTATTCTTTTAATATTAGCATTAAAATCAATATCCGGGATTCTGTCTTACGCCCGTCATGATCGTCAACTGGGCGATAGGTTTCGGTAAAAGATAATTGTGATCGTCGATATTCGTATCGGGATAATAATTTTTTATCGTTTCTTTCAGGATATGACGACGGCAAAGATCGAACCATCGATTGCATTCGAAAGCCAATTCCCAGTTTCGCTCATCCAACACCGCATGATCGAACTGTGTCGTAGTGAGCCCCGACAAATCGGTCAGACCGGCTCGTCTACGAACTTTGTTTATAGCGTCATAGGCTCTTTCCGAGGGTGCTCCCTCGGCCAAGTTAGCCGATTCGGCATATATCAATAATAAATCCGAGTAACGCAGCATACAATAAAATCCGTCGGCTTTATCCGATGTAGGCTGTCCGTAATATCCCCCGCTTTTACTTCCACCATCCCTGAGTTTACCCACATAGGGTTGAGCGGCATAGGATTTTTCCCAGGGAGTACCGTCACTTAATGTCAAATAAAAAGTCCCTTCTACTCTGCTTTCATCCCCCTTGGGAAATTTTTCGAGAAAACGCTTGTCACCGGTAAAATCGCCCCAACCCCCTTCTACCGCATCCGACGGACGTACGGCACGGTTTACATACCCACCTGTTCCATTAGAAGAACTGGCATAAAATGTAAATATAAATTCGGTATTGGTCATCCTATTTTCCCATAGCCATAAATCGAAAAATTTGTTCTCCAAAGAATATATTTTATCGTTTTCTATCACTTCCCAGGCTTTATCCCGCGCTTTGGCGTAATATGCCGTTTCATTCAAAGGAAAACCGGCTCTGGCGAGATACACCTTAGCCAGCAGTGCCTTGGCCGCCCAACGAGTGGGTCGGCTTACATCATTTTGTTTTATAGGCAACATCGTTTCCGCTGCTTTCAGGTCATTTTCTATCTGATCATACAGAACCGATACCGAAACCTGCGGTTCCGTTGCCGCATTTTGCTGATTATCTTCGAGCAACAAAGGAACTTCTCCGAACCATCGCACCAGTTGAAAATAATTGAAAGCTCTCAGAAACAAAGCTTCTCCTTCGATGGGATTTAATTGCTCTGGCTGAAATTTTGTATTTCCCTTAATTATCTGTATCATCGTGTTACACGAACTGATACTCGAATAATACGCATTCCAGAGTTCATTCGTTATTTCATCAGGGTTACCCACATCGTTTATATCGGCCTCTTCAAATCCTTTCCAGCGAACTACCGGTGTAAAAATATCCTCAGCACCTGCGCCAGCGACATAAGGGACATCGGTACCGTATAGAATAACAAGAGGGGTATATGCTCCCGAAATAAAACTGTCGAAATCGGTCAGCGTCTGAAAAAACTTATCGGGAGTCGGTTGTCCGGTAAGATCTTCGTTGAGGTCGACACAACCTGAAAGCAATAATACAGTAAGAACAGCAACGAAACTTTTCTTTATATTTATGATATTCATAATTGCTATGTATTTACGGTTATTAAAAAGTGATGTCAACGCCTACCAAAAAACTTTTAGGCAAAGGATAAATACCTCTGTCGACACCTAATGCGTCTGCATCCTTTCCCATACTCGCTTCAGGGTCGTATCCGGTATATCCGGTTATTATCCACAGGTTGTCTGCGCTTACATAAATGCGAGCATTAGCGATATAAGCCTTCGATAACCATTTCGATGGTATCCGGTATCCCAGCGTTATATTTTTTAAACGCCAATAGTCGCCCTTTTCGACCCAACGGGAAGAATTCACCAGTTCTTTTCCCGAAAATGCGGGTATATCCGTCTCATTCTGAGGGGTCCAATGCCGTTTCATTACAGGACTGGTGGGAAAAGCATCGGAAGAATAAGACTCTCGGCGTACCCGGTTCTGATTGTATATATCATTTCCATAAACGCCCTGCCAAAAAATATTCAAGTCGAAATCCCGGAAAGTAAATGTATTATTTACACCGAAACTCCATTCGGGCTGCGCATTACCGATAATACCTATATCATTTTTATCGATCTTTCCGTCTTTATTCAAATCTACATATTTCGCATCTCCAGGCTTCGCTCCATACAAGGCGGCAGATGTAACTTCGCTTTGTTTCCAGACTCCTGCATACGTATAGCCGAGAAATGTCCCCATCGGCTGACCGACCATCTGAACAAACGAACCGACCAAACCGGGATAATCGGCTGTTTTCGTTACCAGCGTATTATTCAGCCCGTCTAGCTCCAATATCTTATTTCTATTCAGGTTCAATGTATAATTAACATCCCACTTGAAATTTTTCGTAGCGACCGGAACTCCTCCGATCGAGAAATCGAAACCTTTATTGGCAACCGAACCTACATTGGTTAGAATATCCTCTACTCCCAAAGCACTCGGTACTTTCTGCCACATCAGCAGATCAGTGGTCTTTTTATCGTAATAATCTAATGAAAGCCCCAGCCTTCCACCCCATATGCGGGCATCGATACCGATATTCAATTCGCGGGTGCGTTCCCACTTAAGATCTTTATTGCTTAACTGAGAAATCGTCAACGTCGGATTATTGTTAGCGTCAAGTCCCGGCGTAAATTTCAATTGGGAAGAGTAAGCGGGAACGGCTGCATTTCCCACTGTTCCGTAACTGGCGCGAAGTTTAAACTCGGGAACGATATTTCTCCATTTTTTCATAAACGATTCTTCCATGAGATTCCAACCGACGGAAAATGCAGAAAACTTATCGTATTTATGACCGGGAGCTAACTGACTGGCACCGTCATAACGAAGAGATGCCGAAAACATATAACGTTTATCATAGCTATAATTTACACGGCCCATAAACGATTGCATGGCACTCGAAGAATATTCGACCCAAGGTTGCTGTAAAATAGAGCCGAACTGCAACCCGTTATAGCCCATTCCCACCGGAATTCCCAAAGCCGAGGCCGATGTACTCTGATAATTGTCTTTTAACACTTCATACACTCCGGTAAATTGTACATTATGTTTTCCGAACTCTTTATCGAAAGAAAGTATACTGGTACTTTGAAGAGCGATATACCTCGACTGGGTTTTACTCCCGCTCACATCTTCTATAGGGCCTTTATTAATTACCTGATTATTAAAATATCCCGACGATTTACTATTGGTCTTAAAAGAAAAAAGAGACGAAAATTTTAAAAAATCCCAGAATTTATACTCTCCAGTCAGCGAAGTACTGAACGACGCATCAGAATTTTCGTTTACAATTTCTTTTGCATATCCGACAGGGTTATACAACGATACCGGTCCCACTCCGCCGCCGGGTAGGGTATAATTTCCATCATTATCATAAACCGGTTTTGTGGGAGACCATTGCAGTGCCGAACGGATGGCCATCTCGACCTCTCCATTATGAGACTCATCATAAGATGTAAATGTATTTAAGGTCAAGTTAAGACGGGACGTCGCTTTTATCTTCAAGTTAGCCCGGAGAGTATATTGCTTGAAATCGGTATTCAATACTATACCTTCTTTATTGGTATACCCTCCCGATATATAATAAGAAACAGCTTCCTTCCCTCCGCTGACACTGAGATTATGCGTATTGGAAATGGCGTTCCTGAAAATCTCATCCTGCCAGTCGACACCGTCTCCCATAACCGCAATCTGCTCGGGTGTAAAAATCGGCTTTATACCGTTCTCTATCTGTGCATCCCGCATTAATCCGGCATATTCTTTTGCGTTCAGGCTCGGTAAGGTCTTTCGTACCTGATCGAATGAGACGAAAGCATTATACGAAACATTCATTTTACCCGAAGTCCCGTTTTTTGTTGTTACGAGAATTACTCCGTTGGCCCCACGAGAACCGTAAACTGATAATGCGGCCGCATCTTTAAGAACTTCTATAGATTCTATCTGGTTAGGATTCAGGCTGCCGATATTGCCATCCTGTACACCGTCTATAATAATCAGCGGGTCGTTACCGTATGTTAATGAATTAGCCCCACGTATTCTTATCGTCGTATTTCCCGAAGGATCTCCGCTCGAGTTTTGTACCACAACGCCGGCGACTCTGCCTTGCAGGGCTTGGGCAGTACTGGAACTGGGAGCCGATAAAAGCTCGGAAGCTTTTACCGAAGATACAGCTCCAGTAATATCACTTTTCCGCTGCACTCCATAACCTACAACAACTACTTCATCGATCATCTTCGTATCTTCTTGTAATACGATACGAGTCAACTTGCCGTTATGAGCCGGTATATCCTGACTTTTATACCCGATATACGAAAATGTTATTGTTCCGTCTTCCGGAACATTTTTCAGTTCATATTGTCCATCTATACCGGTAACTGTACCTATAGCCGTTCCCTTCACCACCACACTGGCTCCAATCACCGGTTCTCCGTTCTCATCTATCACTCTGCCAACAATCGTTTTCTTTAATACAGCTTCTTCAGGGATTCTTTTTCTTGAGATAACGATTATCTTATCCTGCAGACTCACTTCGAGATCATTTTCCAGAATTTTCGATAACATCTCCAGTACGGGAGTATTGTTGAAACTTCCGGTAATTTTTTTGTTTACATCTACCTCATCGGTTTTATAAATGACAGACAAACCGGTTTGATGTTCCACTTCTTTCAAAACCGACTTCAACGTATTTTCTTTGAAGTTTTTCGTAACTGTCTGAGCATGAAGAATCAGCGAACCTCCACAAAACAGAAATAAAAGGAAAAGCCATAAAAATTTCATTCGGTTTCCCATGTTTTTCAGATTTAGTTAATTATTACTGTAAATATTTATGTTTCGATATATATTTCTTTCCCTCTGCGTTCTACTTTAATCGGAATAATTTTTTGCAAAGCCTCCATTACTTCATCTATGGTCTCCCGATTCCGAAGGGATACGCTAAACCTCAAATTCCCTATCTTTTCAGATTTTACACGTATATTCACATCATATTGCCGGGAAAGACGAGCCGCCAGTTCTTTCAGTGTTATATCATCGAATTCGACCCGGTTTTCAGACCATGCCCTCGATTTAACCGCATCTACCTGCAAACGTGTAATTTCCCCTGAACTCACATGGAGTTTTACCGACTCGCCCGGCTTCATACCTATCTCCCGGTTTTTGTATTGCACACAAACAGATCCTTCTATAAGCGTAGTCGTTACATATGCATCTTCGGGATAAGCCGATACATCGAATTTTGTACCTTTAACAACAATATCATATCCCCGAGTTTTCACCATGAAAGTTTGGTTTTCTTTCTTTGCCACGTCGAAATAGCCTTCTCCAACTAACTCAACCAAACGCCCCCGCTTGCCATATTGTGCCGAATATTTCAGGATAGACCCTGAATTAAGCCATACGACTGTTCCGTCGACAAGCGTTACTTTACTTTTTTCCCCATACGGTGCCTCGAAAACAGCCATCCGATCCTGATTACGCAGGAAATATGATTCGCTGATTTCCCATGTTCCACCCATTGTAAGTATAATAAGCACGACTATAGCAGCTATTACCCTCCAACTAAATAACCGGGGAGACGATACCAGTGGTACAACGGCAGCTTGTATACGCATTCTGCGACGCAACTGTTTCCATTCATCTTGTACAAGCTCATTACCGGTATTTGTTTGTTTCCATTCTTTCTCCCACAAACGAAATTGCAAAAGATTCTTTTCCGAACCGTTCACAAAAACATATAACTGTGCCTCATCGGCAGCCGAGATGTTACCGTTAAAATACTGTATGGCTATATTACGAACATTTATATCCTCTTTCATAATTTAATCCTCTATATGATGTAACAGCTTACTATCCTCTTACCCAACCCAGGAAATAAAAAAAAGCAGAAAATAAAATTTCTGCTTCGCCACGTTTGCCTCGTTATATATTCCTTTTTATTTACCGTAAATTAACCAGGCTATAATTATTATATATATATCGACAGGATATTTATCTTTAAAATGTTTAGAAAAAATACAAAGCGCTTTAGTAATATGCTTTTCGACAGCTGTTAACGATATCTGTAACTTTTCAGCAATTTCTTTATTTTTCAACCCGCTAAAACGACTCAGTAAAAATACCTCACGGCAACGCCCGGGTAATTGCCCTATTACCAACTTTATCTGATCCTGCAATTCATTATACAACAAATTATTGTCTGGATCGAAAACAAAATCGGCATAATAGAGTCGTTCTTCACCATCGATTCGAGCTAAATACTCGATACGATGCTTCTCGACTACCGAAACATGCTTCAAATAATTAATACACCCGTTACGCACCATCGCAAAAAGCAATGAGGTTACCGATATGGCGGAAAGGATCTCCCGCTTTTCCCAAAGTTTAAGAAAACATTCCTGAATAATATCACGCACCGTTTCTTCATCATCTATAAAACGAGAGGCATATCCTCGCAATCGCGGATAATAATACCGGAAGAGATAAGAGAATGCCATTTCATTTCCCAATCGTATTTCTTTCAGTAATTCGATATCATTCGAGAAATCTGTCATAAATCAATTTATTAATAGAGTGCGCAATTTATAAAACTAAAAACAGACCGCAATATATTATAATATTTTTTAATATTTCGATTAATTTATCGAAACCTGTATATTATCGTCTCTTTTCTACATGAAAATATACCTCCCAGGATTTTAAATAATAACGATACATACTCATATTGTAATACCCGAAATCCTTTTTCCCGCTTTACAAAACCCGAACTTTACCAGCAAATAAAATGTTTATCCATAAAAAACTTACGATTACCGGTTTACACGTTATTTATATGAAAATAAATAAACGTTCCTTTTTCCTAAATAAAAATACTATATTTGTAAATAGTACATGTTTTATTATTATCGTATATTGAATCGATGTCGGACATTTATATACTTTAATAAATCGAAGAAGCAAACCGCTTGTAACAAATTTTTAAAGTTTTATTCATGAATTCGAACGGAAAAATCGTTATAATAACCCTAATTCTTATTCTGGGGACCCTTCTTTCGAAGGCTTCGGAATATAAGATGGAACAATTCAGATTTAACCGGGAACTGCCTTCAAAATCGGTACGATGCATTACTCAAGATCAACAAGGACTTATTTGGATAGGTACCAACGACTGGATTTCTTATTACGATGGATATAAAATAACAAATCTGCCAGTTCCTGAGAATATGGAAAAAGGAGGACTGTCGAAACGTATCTATTGCATACAAAGCGATAGTCACGATAATATATGGTTCGGGACTCCTTTGGGTGTTTACATCTATAACAAAAAGAAAGAAACGATCGACCAGTTGTATCCCGATAAAGACAAGTTGAGAAATAAAAGTAATGTAATCTACAGCATCGCACTCTCTCCCGATAAAAAAATATTTTTAGGCACGCGTAACGGAATTTTTGTTTATAACGAATCCCGGAACAATCTCGAACTTTTTACCCATTTCGCCTATCATACCGAATTTAAGGAAGCGACAAAAAGCGAACGTATCGCAAAAAAAATATATTTCGATAAACTGGGATTACTTTGGATAGGCACCGAAGGAAACGGAATCGTTATGATAAACCTCAAAGATAACTCTCGATCTCACTACCGGCACATACTCGGCCAGGGAAACGGACTTCCCAGTAATTTTATCGAAGATATCTATGAAGATCGATTCGGAAATTTATGGGTTACGACAAACAACGGGTTAGCCCGCTATCAAAGAAGTGAGAATATATTTGAGAATTATAATAAATACGGCATCAGTGGACTCATCTCGTCTATTACCGACGACGGCGACCGATCTCTTCTGTTAGGATCCGATAACGGCCTTATACAATATGACAGAAGCAATCAACATATAAGTCGAATTAAAAATATACCCGAAAATGACAGAAGTTTACCCAGCAACGATGTACGGTGCCTGTATAAAGACCGTTCGGGAGCAATCTGGACAGGGACTTCAAAAGGTATCTGCAAAATAAACGATGAACCCGACTTTCCCATCTACAGGAATATACCCGGCGACAATAATTCTCTGAAGTATAACAACCTTTCGTTTATTCAGGCTGATACTACCGGAAATATTTTATGGATAGGATCGGGCAAATCGGACATAGATCGCTACGATCTGAATACGCAAACATTCAGTCATTTTCAACTTAGAGGTAACGAAGGGCAATTACCAAGCTACATAAACACTGGATTACTTACGCAGGATAAAATGTTACTGGTAGGTACCGACACCGGATTATTCAAATTGGATACGAAAACAGGCATTTCAGAATTTTTCAATTTCAGCTCCGAAAAAAATATTCCCCTTGAAAATATATATACTATGCTGGAAACAAACCAAGGAGATATATGGTTCGGGATACTCGATAAAGGGCTATACCGGTTTGATAACAAGACGGGAAAATTCAGACACATTCCAGTTTCGGAAAACAATGACAAAAAAGATATTTTTACCAATATAAAAGTTTTGTTCGAAGATTCACAGAATAAAATATGGATGGTTTTTTATCAGGGAGGGGTCGGTCGCTATAATCCGGAAACAACGGATACCGAACTCTATGATTACAAAAATACAAACGGAGATTTACCCGATAATATAGTATGGGACATAATAGAATTGAACGACGGCAGAATTCTATTTGCAACAGCATCGGGCATCACTTTTTTCGATCCGGAGAAAAACAAGTTCGAACAAGACACCTATATCAATAATATCATCAATGGTTCTGTATTATCGGCAATACAAGACGATCGCGGCATCATCTGGTTAGGTACAGAACAAGGAATCCTCAAACTCAATTTAAAGAATAAAGATATTATCCGATTTTCAGAATCTGACGGTTTGCAAAGCAATATATTCAATTATCAGGTAAAAGCTAAAATCGGGGCATTCCTTTTTTTCGGCGGCAATAACGGCTTTAATATGATCGATTCCGAATCACAGAATCCCTCATCTTTCACATCAATCCCCTCGATCCTGAATATCTCCAAGAACAACAAATATCTAAACATCAGGAAACTGCCGATAAAAAACGGGCTACCATGCCTTAATATCAATACGTCGGATCAGAATTATTCTATTTCCTTCTCGAATTATTCATATATAAAAGAATGGAGAAACCGTTTTCAATACAAGATAATACCTTATGATACCATTTGGAACTGGGTAGGTCTGGGAAAAAATAAATTTACCCTGCCGAAACTTCCTGCGGGTAAATATACTTTGGTTCTAAAGGGTTCTAACGTGAATGGGAAATGGAGTAATCCCGAGAATGTACTTCTGATAGAAGTAACCTCGATATGGACAACTATTATGCTTATATCGCTGGTTATTTTTATCGCTTTACTTTCGACTTTTTATTTGCTGAACCTTAAATACCCGAAATTTTATAAAAAATACAACCGGATAAGAATAAAAAATAAAACCGGAATACGAAAACAAAAAATAACAGACTCTGCATTCTTAAAAACTCCTGACGAAAAAACACAAAAAATCATCGATGAGCTTTTTGTACTTATGGAAGAAAAGCATATCTATTTAAATAAACGATTAAATAAAGCCCAACTTGCCGCAACACTGAAATTAACGGAATTGCAACTGGCATCGATTTTGAAAGATTATATCGGAAAAGGGTTTAACGATTTTATAAATTATTATCGTGTAAAAGCCGTAAAAGAAAAACTAAAAGATCCGGCCTATAAAGATATTACTCTTGTGGCTATCGGAGAAGAATGCGGTTTTAATTCGAAAACTTCTTTTTACAGAGTATTTAAAGATCTCACCGGAATTACTCCGGCAGAATACCTTGAAAAACTACAGGATTAACTCGCTATTTTTTTACGAAAAACCCCGAAAGCTCTATAATTATAACCTCTGATTATAGCCTATAAAAATTTATATCTGGATTATTCTTTCTGAATTCGATAGATTTGTATCTGTTTAAAAAAATATACAACAATCATATTCTAAATATTATGTATAAATCGATCATCAAGCCATTGTTATTTAAAATAGAACCGGAAAAAATGCACAATCTGTTAATTAAAGGATTAAAAACATACGAAAATCTATCCTTTATTCGTACATACGTACGTAATCATTATAAAGCGCCACTCGATTTATTCATTTCCAACGGGCTTACATTCACAAACAGAATCGGTTTATCGGCCGGATTCGATAAAACAGGAGAGATTTACGACAAATTGGCCGATTTCGGATTCGGATTTATCGAAATCGGTACCATTACTCCTTCCCCCCAAACAGGAAATGCGTCACCTCGTATTTTTCGCCTTCCAAAATACGAATCTATCATTTCGCGAACAGGATTCAACAACCCGGGATATAAAATATTGAACCAACGTATAGACAAAGCAGACAGACCATATGTTTTAGGTATTAATATAAACAAAGATCCCGCATCGGAAAAGCAGGATGCCGCACGCGATATCATTTTACTCTATAAAAATCTGTCGGTAAAAGCTGATTATTTTACGATAAATTTTACTTCGTTTACAGACGAAAATCTACAATTCATGTTAGAAGGATTAAAAAATTACAGGAATGAACAAAATAGTATCCGGCCTGTTCTGTTGAAAATACCCGCTGATATGAATGAAAACGACCTCGACAAAGTGTTAAAGCTTATCGCCGAAACAAATCTTAACGGAATAATCGCCTGCGGCCCCACACAAGACCGTTCTGAAATAAAAAATTACACTCTTTCTGAACTGGATAAGATAGGCCCGGGGGGAGTTAGTGGAAGAGGGATAGGCGATAAATCGTTACACATCGTAAAATATTTACGTAATAAGGCGGGAAAAAATTTTCTTATTATCGGAGCCGGAGGAATCATGAATCAGGAAGACGCCTTAAAAATGAGAGAAGCAGGAGCAGATCTTATACAAATCTATTCCGCATTCATATATTCCGGACCCGATATTATAAAAAAGATTACGAAGAAATACAATGAACGAAAAATATAAAATCATGCATAAATATATCGAATTACAAGTATGGCCCGACGGAGCCCCAAATAATAACGGAATAACCGGAGAAGAAGAAAACCCCGTTTCTGGATGCATCGCCAATATTTCGACTGCCACGTTGCTCGTTTACCCTGCCCCCGATCCGAACGGTAAAGCAATTATTATGTGTCCCGGAGGTGGACTAACTAAAATATCGATATCGCATGAAGGTCACGAAATGGCTGAATGGTTCACTTCCCGAGGAATCACTTTCGCTATATTAAAATACCGTCTGCCAAACGGACATGGAGATATTTTGCTGAGTGACATTCTGCAAAGTTTACGCATACTCGGCGATAACAAACAAAAATGGAATATTCGAAAAATCGGAGTTATGGGGGCCTCTATCGGAGGCTATATAGCCTCATCGGCCGCCGTATTTTTTACCCCCGACACAAGACCCGATTTTCAGATACTACTCTATCCCGTTATAAGTATGGATAAATGTATTACACATCTTAATTCCCGCAAGCAGATATTAGGCGATGCTCCTTCTGAAGAAATTGTAAGAGCTTACTCTACCGACCTGCACGTTACCGAAGAAACCCCACCAGCCTTTATAACCGCCGCATCCGATGACCCGGTCGTTTCGCCCGAAAACAGTATTTGCTATTACGATGCCCTGCTTTGGAATAAAATACCGGCCAGTATGCACATTTACCCCACAGGAGGCCATGGTTTCGGGTTTAAAGATACATTCCCATATAAACAGGAACTGCTTTGCGAACTTGGAAAATGGCTCTCGAATATTGAATAAAGTTTATCAATTATCGAGAAATGACATATCTTAAAATATTCCGGAAAATCTTTACGACGATATTCCCGGAATATTTTTAATGGAAGTTATTCACTAATTAGTTTTGTTATGTAATCGGACATTTCAGCTTCGTGAGTTTCGATGCTCTGTAATAATCTGAATTGAGCCTGAGAACGCACCCAATTATGAGTCGGATATTTTATCTTATAATATATATCACCGTCGATATAATCGGTAAGAAAACGAACAGTTTGCATATAAGTAAGTAACTTAGCTCCGAACGGTAAATTTTCTATTTCGACCGGAAGCAAAAAAGACTTTGCGCTTTCGATATATCCCTTGGCAAATGCTCTGAAAATATCCATATTTATACTTACATTATCGAGATTTTCATCATCTTCGGCCCCCGTATTCGCCCCCGTACGGATGAAGTCTCCGAAATCGGACAACACATATCCCGGCATGGTTGTATCCAAATCGATAACACAAAGAACTTTTCCATTCTCATCAAACAACATGTTATTTACTTTCGTATCACAATGCGTAATACGTTTAGGTAACTTTCCTTCCCGATGCAACTTTTCGGCCTTACACATTTCACTTGCTCTCGACAATAGCTCATCTACCATCCATTGTACCTCCGTTAAGCGGGCGGCTTTATTTTGCGCAATGGCCTTTATAAACGTATCGAGACGAAATTCCATATTATGAAAATCAGGAATCGTTTCTCCCAGTTTATATGGGATATCGACCAACATCGATTGAAAATCACCAAAAGCTTTACCCGTATAATAAGCAAACTCGGGATTCACCGTCTCAAACGTTTTCGCATTCGGAATCAATACCGATACACGCCAGTATTCATCTTCCTCAAAATAATACATCTTTCCGTCTTTGGCCGGAATAAAACGCAATGTTTTCCGGTCGATGTCCGTCTCTCCCCTTTCCTGAAGTTTTTTCCGAATATGCTCGGTTACATTCACAACATTTTCCTGCAAGAGATTTACATCTTTAAAAACAGAGTGATTGATCCTTTGCAGAACATAATTTTCATTATCCTCTCCTCTGGTAATAACTTTATAAGTATCATTGATAAGACCTGTACCCAAAGGCTCTACGACATCTACTACTCCACTGATACAAAAATGAGAAACAATTCGGTGTAATTTATTCATGATATAATATTTAAAGATTTATCAACATAATACTTGCAAATTAAAAAGTTTTATCCGGTAAAACAAAATATACCGATAAAAACATCTCGTATATATTATACAAGATATAGCTTATATTAAATTTCCCGACTAAAATCTTTTAACCTCGAGACACTGTATAAAAACTATTTATGGCTATCTTTGTATTAAATTTATACATCTGATGAAGACTAAATTACTGGCCGTTATTGCCTGCATTCTCTGGGGTTCGGCATTCGCCGGCGCAAAAATAGGATTTGAATATACCACTCCTTTACATCTATCAGGCATGCGTTTTACTTTGGCCGGTATTTTATTGATTCCTTTATTGATTTATCGTAAAGTCGACTGGAAAAATAATTTGAAAGAATGGCGCTATATGCTTCTTTTCGGATTTTTACAAACCTTTTTACAATATGGTCTTTTTTTTATGGGACTCGATAAAGTACCCGCCGCCATTTCGGCTATTATTATCGGAGGGGGTCCCCTGTTTGTTGCTCTTATGGCACATTTTACTATTCCCGACGACAAGTTGACTCTGCGTAAATCACTCGCTATTTTACTCGGCCTTACCGGTATCGTTTTTATTAGTATCACCAAAGGCGGGACAATACATACCGACTTTGTTTTTTATACAGGTATCATATTACTGATGATCAGTAATATCGTAGGCGCTTCTACCAACATTATCGTTGCAAAAAACCGAAACCGGGTTTCTCCCATAATGCTTACGGCATTTGCGAATTTTACAGGAGGTATTCTTTTGTATGCCGTATCGTTTTTTATTGAAGATTGGCATATAAAAGACTATACCGCAGAATTTTATATCGCATGGTTATGGCTGGCTTTAATACCAGCCGCCGGATTCTCTATTTGGTATACCCTTTTACAAAAACCGCAAATAAAAGTATCGGAACTAAATGTCTGGAAATTCGTAGTCCCTGTAGCCGGAGTTATTTTAAGCTGGCTGATCGTTCCGGGAGAGTATCCCGATATTTATTCGGTATGCGGGATCATCGTCATTACTCTTTCTCTCGTGATCCTTCAGACTCAACCAAGGAAAAAAATTATAAGATAAAAACCAAAACCGATTTTTATCTTATATTCATTGTTACACGTAAAAAGATATTATAATCTCATTCTACAGCTATATCTTTCAAGGAAAAACCAAGCAAGGAATCAATGGCGTATATTCCGGGAAAAGTACGCCTGCCAACAATACTATAACTCCTGAAAGCAAAGATGAAACAGCAAAATACACAGTAGATTTTCCCGATAATAACAGCCCCGAAACAGCCAAAACTACGCTAACAATAAAAAGCAAGTCATAGCCGTTTGGAAACAACGAATAAGCCCCTGAATACCATCTTATCAAAATGCCCGCAAATTGAAATAAGACAAAGATTCCGACAATTATCCGGAAAGAGATCATGAAAAAACGGCTATTCAAATGGCCGGATGCTTTATCCCGAAAAATAAACAAAAACAAAAGGAATAACCCCACCGCCAGATAACCGACCGAAACAAGTAACGCAATATGAGATTTATAATAAAAACGTTCGCATCGCAATTTAAAAGTTGAAATTCGATCTTTGGAAGTTTTTTCTTTTTGGAAAGCCACGATATTTCCGAGAACTTCAACCGTATTTTCCCATTTATTATTTTCAAGCGCCGATCGTGCACTATTTACAAACTGTATCATGGAAGTCGCTGCAAAAACCGAATCGGGTCCAGAAAAAATAGTTAAATCGTCTCCCGGAGATGCCCAACTACTATTTGGGCTATCTGTGGGATATATCGGAAAACATTTCGCCCCCATCACCAATTTCAAGATTTCAACCTTGTCGCTTGCTACCATTATCGACTTTTGCAAAGGACTCATATCTTTTCGTTCCTTTTCAGCCAAAGTCTGAAGAGGAAATAATAAATGATATTGCCCCATTTCATCAAAAAATTCGGCATAAGAATAATATTTTTCTTTTGCCTCCAGAAAAGACCTCAATTCTTTTCCGGGTACTTTAATAAAATGTACATCTAACCAATAATAAGGATGTATCATAAAACCGATTAGTACCTGTGTCGCAGAAAGTCCTTTGAACGATTCACGACCGTATAATCGATTTAAAAGAGAACGAGCATAACTATCTAACGTTTGTATTTGACCACAAGAACCTTTTACCATTAAATTACCCAAATCATCGGCCATATAATCAGGAACCGTATGCTGCATCAATGTTTTCCGGTCTTCATTTATTCCTTTAACCGAGAAAATAGCTACAAACATAAAAAGGAAAAGAAAAAAAGAGGTCCTTAAAACTTTTATGCCATCCTTTTTTCTAGCAACAGATACCCTCGACAGGCTGTTTTTAATTAAACTACAAGGTTCATCACTTATATATTTCATCATATCGTTTATTTTTCACCGATCATTCAATAGTTTACTCTATAAATACAATAACAACGAATGTTGTCTTAAGTCCACAAAGATAATCTCGGTTTACATTATTACCAATAGTCATGGTACACTTAAAAATAATAAAAAAGTTTAACAGGATGATATAATTTTTCTGAATAGAAAAGATGTTACAATAAAAAAGATACCCTTTGCTTAGAGATTATATTCATTATAAAGGTGTAATTCTTGAATACTCACGTATTTTTTAATTCGATTCACATCGTTTTTTTCTGGATAAAACGCAAAGGGTATCTAAATATATTTTTTGATTAATAAAGATTCGCATGGGAACATATAGTATCTAAATCATACAGTTATGTATAAACTCAATCTTCATTTTTTAAGAATTTTAAATACTAAAAAACGACACCTATGCAGAATAAATATTAATCATTCTTACGTCATCATAATGCGCAAATATAAATAAAAATATAAACAACCTCTGAGTGAAAATAAAACTTATCTGTGCAATTTTCATATAATTAATATATATTAAACAACATAAATAGAACAGAAAACCTTTAAAAAAGAATATTTACAGAAGAACCAACAGACATGACATTCAATGGCGTACGTTTCTCAAAAGTTTCTTTTACATTGTATTCCTCGTTTTTATGTACTACAAACGAAGCCGAAACCAAAGAATAATCGAAGAAGAAACGAACACCGAAGTTTTGCTTTGCTACATATGCAATAGATAATCCCGTTCCCAAGCCCGGGCGAACCCACTTTTTAGTCTCTACCAATGTCGGAATAAGCGTACTCTTCGATGATAAATTATACCCTACGAGTAATTTGCTGCCAGCTTGCCACCTCGGGCTAAACGGATAAGAAAAATATGCACCAGCATAGCCCGAATGCATTCTGATAGGATCGTATGGCGTACTTTCATTGGTTTTTAAAGAGACTGGTAATGCCGAGAATGTAAACCGGCCTCCAAAACCGACATAAGGATTCAAAAACCAGGCTCCCTCTACACCAGCTCTACTTCCGGGACGAGTACTCAAACTTACACCGTTTCCCAAATACAAATGTCCGGGCAACATACTGAAACCCAAAGTAAGGCCGAAAAAAGAAGGATTACGAAATCTTTCGATCGGATCGAATGACAAATATTTTCGGGTAATTCCTTTATCTTTAAATAAAAAATCAGTCAAAAGATATCCCAGTTCGGTCGTAATTATTCCGATACCCGCACCTACGAGAACATCAGAAAGCCAGTGCCTATTATTCAATTGCCGGGAAACCGCCGTTACGGTAGCGGTAGCGTAACCGGCAACACTTATCCAAGGACTCACTGTCAATCCGTATTCATGGTGCAACATTGTAGCTGTCATAAATGCCGTAGCCGTGTGTCCTGAGGGAAAAGACCGCCGATTAGAACCATCAGGACGTTCTACTTTCATCGTATATTTCAAACCATTTACAACCGAAGCCATAAATAAAACAGAAAATGCATCAGCCGTAAGCATACGGCCCCATGAATTACGACTCTTTACACCTCCGATCTTCATTCCCACCATTGCGACAGCCGGCATATATTGCAATATATCATCATAATGATACCTGAAAGACGGGATATAACTGTTTCTCAAAGTCCTGAAGTGATCACTTTCGTTTTTGAGGATGAATCCTGCGGCAATCAACGGAACAGGAATATAAGTAATTTGGAAAAATTTACTTGACGTAAACCGATCAAAACGCGATTGGTGATAATCTGTTACGGGTACATTCAATACCGGATTAATTTTTGTCGTATCTTCTTTTACTACCGTACCCGAAGCATATACAGTAAAAGAAAATAAAAACAATACAATATAAATGATCTTCATAAAATTAATTCCCCGAAATACAGGGTTAAGTTAATGCTACTACGTTATATTAAAGCTACCAGAAATTCATATATAAAATATCCGCAAAGGATAAACTTCATCATTGTGCCGACGATAAAACCCATAAATGCTCCAAAACCGGCTCTGAGAGCATTACTCGAATTTTTACCGGATAATAATTCACCGACTACAGCTCCGATAAAAGGACCGATGATTATCCCCCATGGAGGAAAAAAGAACAACCCGGCAAGCGTACCGATCATACATCCCCGGCTCCCCCATTTACTTCCTCCTCCATATTTTGTTCCCAACATCGGCGTTATGTAATCTAAAACCTGTACAATAACCACCAATCCCAACCAAAACAATAAAAGAGAAACAGAAAAATCGACTTTATCTGTAAATTGCAATAAAACTAATGCCAGATAAGCAATGGGAGGACCCGGCAAAGCAGGTAATAAACAACCGGCTAATCCGATCAACAAACATAATGCTCCCAAAATTATCAGCAAGATATCCATATACGATATTTTCGTTGCGAAAATAACTATTCCTCTTAATATTAGCAAAAGAAAAATCAGATAATTATACAATATAGTATTCACCAAAAAAATAAACGGCGTACTAAAATTATCTTATTTTTATCTTTATATTTGCAATATCGATAATATATATAGGATGTCCAGTTCACCATAAATTTATATATAATGATAGAAATTTTTCAAGGCACCGATCAGGATTTATACATGAGAGTCTCACCGTTGGTCATGAATCCCGATGTTTTAAAGGCTAATAATAATTATCCGTTTAAAACAGGTGAGAATTTCACATGGTTTTTGTACACTATCGAAGACAAAATAAAAGGTTTTCTCCCGGTAGAACTGAGAAACAACATAGCCATCATAAACAATTATTACGTCGTACGCAATAAAACAGATGTTTTATCTTCCTTATTAAAAGAAGCCAAACGTATCCTGGGCCAGAAAAATATTTTAACCGCCGTCGTTCAAACCCGCGATATACCGGTTTTTGAAGAAAACGGGTTTAATACGGTTAGAGAGTGGAAGAAATATGTTAAAATGACATGGGAGTATGAAAAATCGCCAGAACGTTTATGAACTTACACAGAAAAGATTAAAAAATATCTTTGACGAATTCGACAATATATATCTATCTTTTTCGGGGGGCAAAGACAGCGGCGTACTCTTAAATTTATGTATTGATTATATACGAAATCATAGCCTCGACCGTAAAATCGGAATTTTACATTTCGATTATGAGGCTCAATACGAAATGACGACCCAATATGTCGATCGGGAATTAACCCGTAATAAAGATATACTGGAAGTTTACCGTATTTGCGTTCCGTTTAAAGTATCTACATGCGCTTCGATGTTTCAGACCTACTGGAGACCCTGGGATGATGAAATGAGAAAATTATGGGTAAGAACACTTCCTAAAGGAGCCTATACCAAAGAAAATTTTCCTTTTTATAATACCGAAATGTGGGATTATGAATTCCAGTTTAAGTTTGCCGAATGGTACCACAAAATAAAAAAAGCCCGCAGGACATGCAATTTAGTAGCCATACGCACACAAGAAAGCCTGAACCGATGGCGAACAATTTATAAAGAAAACATTTACAGTAAATACAAAGGCCTTAAATGGACAAAAAAAATATGCGATAACGTTTTTAATGTCTATCCTCTTTACGACTGGCTCACGACAGATATCTGGACCGCCAACGGGAAATTTCAATGGGATTACAATCATTTATACGACTTGTATTACAAAGCAGGAGTAAGCCTCGAAAAACAGAGAGTAGCCAGCCCTTTTATCTCTCCTGCACAAGAAAGTCTGCATTTATATCGGGTAATAGACCCCAATACCTGGGGACGACTGATAGGACGTGTAAACGGAGTTAATTTTTCGGGATTATATGGGGGGACGACTGCTGTCGGATGGCAATCGATAAAATTACCACCCGGACATACTTGGGAAAGTTACATGAATTTTCTCTTATCTACCTTACCGGAAGATACAAGAAACAACTATTTGGGGAAACTGGGAGTAAGCATCGATTTTTGGCGACGAAAGGGGGGCTGTCTCTCGGATGAAACTATAAAAAAATTACAGAATGCGGGAATTGATATTACCGTAATGCCTTCCTCTAACTATAAAACGACCAAACACCCGGTACGGATGGAGTATCTCGACGACATAGATATACCCGAATTTAAAGAAATACCGACTTTTAAAAGAGTATGTATATGTATACTCAAAAATGACCATGCATGTAAATACATGGGGTTCGCCCTTAATAAAAATGAAAAAGAACGAAAAGAACGCATTCTAAATAAATACAAACACATTTTCTGATGGAAACATTCAAAAGTCCTGTTTACAACGTAAGAGCGGTTCCGGTCGAAAAAGTAAGAGCCAATAACTATAATCCGAACATCGTTCCGCCTCCCGAAATGAAGCTGCTCGAACTCTCGATATGGGAAGACGGTTACACAATGCCCTGTGTTTGTTATTATATTAAAGATGAAGATGTTTACGAACTCGTCGACGGATACCACCGGTATTGTGTACTGAAAACTTCTAAGCGTATATACAGACGGGAACAAGGGCTGTTACCTGTCGTTGTAATAGAAAAAGACATATCGAACCGCATGGCCTCCACCATCCGTCATAACCGGGCCCGAGGCACACATAGTATCGAACTGATGTGTGAAATCGTTTCGGAACTTACAAAAGCCGGAATGTCGGATACCTGGATACAAAAACATATCGGTATGGACAAAGACGAACTTTTACGACTAAAACAAATATCGGGTCTGGCCGATCTTTTTGCCAATCAAGATTTCAGTATTCCCGATATTTCTCCCAAATAATATAATTTCATAATAAGAAAAGGCTCGCATATATAAAATATAAGCGAGCCTTTTTATTTTCATTATAACAAAATACTTAAATCAGTATCTTTTATATTTGTAATGCTTGCATAATATCACGATATAAATCGTCGACATTTTCAAGTCCTACCGACAAACGTATCGTTTTATCACATATATCCATTTTACGACGTAACTCCTCGGTAAAACCGCCAAAAATAGTGCTGGCCGGATGTATAGCTAAAGTCTTATTATCGAAAAGATTGGTAGCTCGTCTGATGAGTTTCAGGTTATTCATAAAACGAAAACAAGCTTCTCGTGAAGCAAGATCGAAAGTAAGCATAGCACCCGGGTATTTACCGAATTGCGAATAGCTGATTTTGTAAAACACATTCTCTTCCAATCCTGTATAATTCACATTTTCAATATCAGAATGGAATTTCAATCGTTTTGCAAGCTCGAAACACGTCTTTGCCATACGGTCGAAACGAACTTCGAGAGTTTCGAGGCCTAAAGTCTGCATATAGGCAACCTGTGGAGTCATATAAGCTCCGAGATTCCGATGTATCTCTTTCCTCAATTTACAGGTAAAAGCCTTATTTCCCCAATCCTGAAATAATGAAGCTAACTTAAACGATCGTTTACAATCGAATGTCTGGTAATCGAGAATAAGGCCACCTAACGAGGTAGCCCCGCCGGAAATATATTTCGTACTGGAAATCACTTCTATATCTATACCAAAGTTGCGAGCTTTAAAAATCGTGAACGGCACAACCGTTGTATCTGCAACAAGAGGAACGCCCTTTGTTCGGCAAACATACGAAAGCGCTTTCAAATCAGCGACTTCGAGCTGAGGATTCGTAATAACCTCAAGAAAAACGGCACAGGTATTTTCGTCGATATTTTTCTCTACTTCATCCACCGTGGTAAGATCACAAAAACGAGTTTCCACTCCGAATGCAGCCAAAGTATTATACAATAACGAATACGTATTTCCGAATAAATGAGACGAAGTAACTATATTGGCACCGCTATACGCTAATGTCATCAATACGTTACTGATCGCAGCCATTCCCGAATTCAATGCCGTTACACTACCCGCGTCGGTAACCGATCGGATCAGATCTTCGAAATGCTGAACCGTAGGGTTAGTAATACGCGAATAAGCGTGATCATTGGTACGCCCGCAAAAAGCGGCTTCCATTTCCTCCGCCGTACCGAATTCGTATGCCGCCGTATGATATACCGGCATCGACAACGAGCGATAAACGTCATTTTTCTCAAATGGGGTATGTAATATACGGGAAGTAAAGCTGTTATTTTCCATCTTATTTCAACTATATTTTTATATACGCATCCCTTAACTGATGCAATGCTTTTGCAAGAACCGTACGAGGGGTCGCCACATTGAGCCTCATGAAGCCATCCCCTTCATGCCCGAAAATAGCTCCGTCATTTAAAGCAAGGTGTGCTCCCTCGACAAAAAGATTTATCAAATCATTATGAGAAAGATCGAGATCCCGGCAATCGAGAAATACCAAATACGAAGCATGTGGACGTACAGGAACGATCTTAGGCATATTATCCCTACAAAAATCGATCGTAAAATCGATATTCTTTTGTATATACGACAAACATTCGTTCAACCACTCTACACCATTACTATAAGCAGCGACCACCGAAGGGTATGCGAAAATATGCCCTTCGGCGAGTTCTCCACCATCGACGAAACGACGATAACAGTCGCGTATATTCTTATTTATAATAATAGAATATGCACTTCCGAGACCGGCCATATTGAATGCTTTACTGGGAGACATAAACGTTATCGAATTCATTCGAGCCTTTTCAGATACTGTTGCAAAAGGATGATGTTTATAGGGAGGAAGCGTAAGATCGGCATGTATCTCGTCAGAAACGACTATCGTTCCGTTCTCATAGCATATCTCTGCAATCTCTTTAAGAGTCTCAACATCCCAAACAATTCCTCCTGGATTATGCGGATTACATAATATAAATAATTTACAGTCAGAAACCACTTTCTTAAAATGATCCGTATCCATACGGTAAATTCCATTTTCAAGAATAAGAGGATTAGTTACGACTTCCCGTCCGTTTTGTTCGACTACCCAACGGAAAGGATGATATACCGGAGGTTGTATAAGCACTTTATCTCCGGGCTGTGTCATACTCAATACCGAAAACGTAATCCCCGGAACAACACCGGGACAAAACAAAATTTCGTCTTTCTGTATTTTCCATCCAAAACGGCTATCTACCCAATTTTCTATAGCCCGATAATAATCCTCCCCGGGAGTAGTATACCCCAATATCTCGTGCTCGCAACGCTTACGTAAAGCATCCATAACAAAAGGAGGAGTACGAAAATCCATATCGGCCACCCATAATGGAATAAGGTCATCACGTCCCCATCGAGGTAATAGCGCATCGGTTTTTATTGCATGAGTATGCCTGCGATCGATAACTTCATCAAAATCATATTTCATAATCTGATCTAAAATTCAATTATATTAGTATTACAAAATTACTTTTTCTTTTTAAGAAAAATACTCAAAGTAATAATTTATTGTTTCCAATTATACATACTTTATATCTTAAAAAAATACTCCCCGAAATGTTTTAATTTGAAAATAAACTTTTCAAAAACTCCTTAATTCACCATTTTATTGTATTTTTGGATGTATTTTGAATACACAAATTAAACTTATGAGATTTGACGAGCTAAATTTAGAAGATGCTGTCTTGCAAGGACTCGAAGCGATGAACTTCAGGGAAACGACTCCGATTCAGGAACTCACGATTCCCGTCATCTTGGAAGGAAAAGACATGATCGCTTGCGCACAGACCGGAACTGGTAAAACAGCTGCATACATATTGCCACTATTGAACATGTTGTATAAAACGAAAACGAGAGATGATCTGGTACGTGCCGTAATTATTGCGCCGACAAGAGAACTCGCCCAACAAATAGATATGCAATTCGAGGGTTTTTCGTATTTTCTTCCGATTTCGACTATCGTCGTTTACGGAGGTGGTGACGGTGCTTTATGGGATCAGCAAAAAAGAGGACTTAAAATGGGAGCCGATATCGTAATTGCCACACCGGGCCGTCTCATCTCGCATATGATGCACAGCGATATCGATTTATCAGGAGTGCAATATTTTATTCTCGACGAAGCCGACCGTATGCTCGATATGGGTTTCTATGATGATATCATGCAAATCGGGAAAGGGCTTCCGGAAAAAAGACAAACAATACTCTTCTCTGCAACGATGCCTCCTAAAATCAGACAACTCGCTAAGAATATTCTGCATAACCCTGCCGAATTAAACGTTGCAATCTCTAAACCCAACGAGGCGATTTTACAATCGGCCTATATCTGTTACGAAGCCCAAAAAATGGGAATCATAAAAGAATTATTCAGCAAACCGGCTTCAAGCAAAACTATTATCTTTTCTTCATCGAAACAAAAAGTAAAAGAGCTTGCTTTCACTCTAAAACGAATGAAATTTTCGGTCGCAGCAATGCATTCCGATCTTGAACAAATGCAACGGGAAGAAGTCATGCTCGATTTTAAAAACGGGAAAACCGATATTCTGGTCGCAACCGATATCGTTGCACGCGGTATCGACATCACCGACATTGGCCTAGTGATAAATTACGATGTTCCTCATGATCCCGAAGATTACATACACCGTATAGGGCGAACCGCACGGGCAAACGCAGAAGGAACAGCCATTACATTTGTTTCTGAAACCGAACAAGGTAAATTTAACCGTATCGAAAAATTCCTCGAAAAAGATATCTACAAAGTTCCTCTTTCACCTCAATTAGGAGAAGGACCCGAATATAATCCCAAAGCGTTTTCTTCATTCCACGGTAACAGACGAAATAACGGTCGAACTTTCCAACAAACAAAAAATAGTGGTAATAAAAATAATTTCGGAAAGAAGAAGAGCCAAAACCGAAATTCTCATTTCAATAAAAAGAAAAATAATCCCGGCGATAACGAACCGAAATCATAATTTATTGAGGAACAAAAAATAATTATATACTATGTCTGGTATATAATTTTTTTTGTTTATAAGTAATTATTTTTGTTTCGGTATATCATACAAAAAGAGATCGGCAAATACATACGATATTGCAGTATATTTTACAATTATTACTACTTCCGACAACAAAGCAATAACTTATATTGTTATTTGTATAACAAAACAAAAATATGATGAAAACTCCGTTACAAAACTTTTGGAATCTGATGCTGACAGAAAAAGCATCTAATTTTTCCCTGCTTTTTCTAAGATGCTTTATAGGTATAATGATGCTTACACACGGCATCGCAAAAATCGAAAACTTCGGCACATTATCGACATCATTTGCCGACCCTATAGGATTGGGAAGTACGTTATCGCTGGTATTGATGATACTGACCGAAGTCGGTTGCTCGATACTACTGATCGTCGGACTCATTACCCGATTAGCTGTGTTACCTTTGATCTTCGGAATGATCATAGCCGCATTCTTTACCTACCCCGAACTCACCATGTCTTCAGTAGAGTTACCTCTACTTTATTTGGGAATATATATATTCATTCTGTTGGCTGGTCCCGGAAAATATTCTGTCGACTATTTATTACAACAGGCTTATATAACTGTAAAAAATAGCCGTAAGGATACAACTACTAAAAATTAAAACTTACATAACACTAACAGCAGGAAGAGCCGGGAGAATTCTCCCGGCTCTTCCTGCTGTTAGTTACCCAATGATGTTATTTTTTCTTTGCTTGCTGCCGCATTGAACCTGCATTCACAACCCCTTCTATCTTTCCTTTCTTAATAGCCCTGTATATTAAATAAATTCCACCCAGCACAAATGGTATGCTGAGCCATTGTCCCATATTCAAGACCATCCCTACCTCAAACTCTTCTTGCGGATTTTTCAAAAACTCGATGAAAAAACGCGACAAAAATATACCGACGAGAAATACACCGAAAATAAGCCCCTGATAACGACCGGCATCTTTCTTCCAATACATATACATAAGAATAAGAAATACAGTCAAATAACACAAAGCTTCATATATTTGAGTCGGGTGCGAAGGTAACGAAAATACGGGTTCCATTCCTTTATATTTCCAAAGTGAAAGGTTCTCTATAAAACGAAATCCCCAGGGTAATGTCGTCGGATGCCCGTATATTTCATGATTCATAAGGTTACCCATACGTATCATAGCACCAACCAGAGCGACAGGAATAACCAATCGGTCGAATGCCCATAACGGATTACGATGTGTTACTTTGTACGAATAAATAAGTATTGCTATAATTATAGCAATCGCTCCTCCATGACTTGCTAAGCCGCCCTCCCATATCTTAAAAATATCGAGAGGATGCTGCGAATAATAACTCCAGTCATAAAACAAGCAATGTCCTAAACGAGCACCCACAACCGTCGCTATAATGGTATAAATAAATATTTTATCTACCCATTTCTGCGGCGCATTATCGTGCCTGAATATTTTTTCCTCTATCTGATATCCGATAAGAAAACCTAATGCGAAAAATAGACCGTACCAACGTATTTCGCGGGAAAAAATTGTAAATATGGCCGGATCAACCGTCCAGGTAATGTAATTCAGCATAGTCAGTAATTTATTGTGAACGCAATAAAAAAAGCTGTCTCAGAGATAAATATATACTGAGACAACTTCGCAAAGTTAAAAAAATTTCAGAGAAACATCCCATTCTTAAGGGGAGTTTCTTTTATTATACTAAATGGCGTATCAGCGTTTCTTTATCACCGTACAGCATATCTATTACAGGAATCTCTATCATCGTGTAACAACCGGGCTTCTGAAGCATAGATGCGCGAGCTACGGCAACCAGTACCTGACCGGTAAGAGCCGGGTTATTTATTTGCATATTAAACTCGAACAACTGATTTTGAGTTTTTCCTGATACCCCTTTTCTAGTCATATGTACTCCATGTCCCATATCGAGCAAGTCATCTACATTCTCTACTTGCATGACATGCGTTTCGTCATTTTTAAAATAATCGTCATTTTTAATATTTTGGGCTACTTCTTCAAATTTATAACCGTCTTTAAGTTCTATATACACCATACGACGATGAATACCTGTACCCAAAGGGATGGTCATAGAAAGTGCCGCTTTCACCCCATCGATAGCTTTTACCGCCACCGTATGTCCCATACTCATACCCGGACCGAAATTAGTGTAAGATATTCCCTTTGGAGCACAAGCCTGCAACAGAGCGCGTACGATCGAATCGCTTCCCGGATCCCAGCCAGCAGAAATAATAGAAACTGAATTATTTTTTTTAGCTACTTCATCAAGGCTGCTTTTCAGTTCCCAAATCTGCGTATGAATGTCGAAACTATCGACCGTATTGATTCCTAACGCCAAAGCTTTTACAGCATTTTCTTCTACCTTGCGGGTAGGCGTACACAGAATTGCAACATCGACATCTTTCAACGACTCGATTTTATCGGTAACCACATACGATTTTAATTCTTCAGGAATCTCCGACGCATTACGGCGTACAATACCTGCCACTTCAAAATCCGGTGCAGCTTGTAAAGCTTCCAATACATATTTTCCGATGTTTCCATATCCTACAATGGCGGCTCTAATCTTTTTCATATTGTTTTAATTCTTAGCATTTATACAGAATGTTGTCTTAAAAACACTCGCAAATGTAGCAAAAATACACTAAATTAAAATGAAAAATAAAATGATGTTATGTAAAAAATAACGAAAAAGAAAAAAACGCCTATAATCGAAAGTCGAAATTTTCTCTTCGGGTAGTTTCATATATCTCCCTGTCGAAAGAATAATACCTTGCGGGTTTATGAGAAACCCCGGTCTCGAACTCATCTAAAGGAATAAGATATTTCATTTTTGCAATCTTACGCCTGAAATTTCTCTTATCGAACTCGGTATTGAATATAGCTTCGTATAATTTTTGCAATTGCGTAAGACTGAATTTCTCAGGAAGAAGCTCAAAAGCAATCGGATGATGCAAAAGCTCTTTCCGCAATCTTTCAAGAGCCGCATCCAAAATTTCGTTATGATCGAAAATCAAACGACCCACTTCATAACAATTTATCCAGCAAGCTCTTTTACTGATTGGATCCTTTATATCCGAAATGTTTACAAGAGAGTAAAAACCCACGGTAATTACGCGTCTATCGGGCAACTGAGACTTTATACTTTCGAAATCGATACTACCGTGTTTTAAACGATCAGGGTCACTAAATACCTGAAACTGACGTATAAATATATTTCGTACGCCGGTTTGCTCATACAATACACGCTCGGCCGACTGTTGCAATGTTTCATTTTGTAATATATGATCGCCCGGCAATTTCAACGCGTGTATTTTTCTACTTCCGATAAGATAGGTCTCTTCAAATAACAATACTTTCAACCCCTCGGCATCGTAACCGAAAATGACACAGTCTATCGAAATATTTGGTAACGCAGTATTCATGCTTTAATTCTCCGAAAAAAATTACATCCGTACTCAACAATAGTAATCATTTTACCACTTTATATATTATTGTAAAATATGATTTTCTATATACAACAAAATTATGATTCTGAACAAAATTAATGAATTATTCGCAATACCTAGTATTATTCTTAAAATACCTGCTCATTTTAAAAATAGAAAGAAACATCTTCATTATTTTTCCCTAATTAATTTCATACTTTACAATTATTAATCTATAATTCTTTACTAAAAAGAATAAATATTCATTATAAACAACACTTATTTTCAGGCTTAGTTTTGATACTACTGTCCAACAAAAAAATTAAAAAAACAATATTTATTCGGCCTTCTTGTTTTACAAATTATACTTTTTCTATTTGCGGAAGAAAACGTATATTTGTAATAGAACTTTACAATATTACTTTCACAGCAAAAAGAATAAATCTATGTTAGGTGAATTTATATTAAGACTTTGTCTTGCAGGAATTTTAGGGGTTGCCATCGGCTTAGAACGAGAATACAGGGCAAAGGAAGCCGGTTTCAGAACCCATTTTCTCGTGGCTATCGGAAGCGCCCTTATTATGATCGTATCACAATATGGCTTTGCGGGAGTATTGTCTGATGAAAACGTAAGTTTCGATCCCAGCCGTGTTGCCGCCCAAGTAGTAAGCGGTATCGGATTTATCGGTGCCGGAACAATTATTATACAAAAACAATTCGTTCGCGGACTAACAACTGCCGCAGGTGTATGGGCCACCTCAGGAATAGGATTGGCCATCGGTGGCGGTCTTTACGGCATTGGTATATTTGCGACATTATTCTCTTTGCTCGGCCTCGAATTACTGAACATCATTTTTAAAAATATCGGTATGCACAGCATACTCATTCAGTATTCTACGACAACGCATGATAACTTACAAAAAATTTCGGAAATGATAAAAAAAACCGGAGGTCGTATGGTCAGTTATGAAGCCAAAAAAGAACAAATAGAAGCGCGGATTATTTACCATGTAACACTGGTTATAAAAAGCAGAAATAACGATGATGAAAATAATATCGTCGATTACATACAACATCTTCCCGACCTGATGGTTGAAAAAATAGAATAAAAAAATGCCCGAAGGCATTTATCTTTTGTCATGACCCGTTTGATCGGTCAGTATATCTGCCCTTACGAAAAGGGAACTCTATGATTATATATATGACAAAATAATACCTTCGGACATTCTATGATTTTCGGCCTCAACGCATGGGGACTTCCATCAGTAATACCTCACATCCAGTAAGCGCCTTTAACGTTATCGACGGAGTTTCATATACTCCCATACCGTCACGACGTTCCAGGATCGTTCCTCCCGCATCTATTTCACCTTCTATGACAAATATATATACACCATTACTTTCACCATGCAAACGATAGGTAATTTCGGTTCCCTTATCGAGATTTCCTATCGAAAACCAAGTATCCTGTCCCAAAGTAGCAGGCACTTCATCATCGGGTGAAATAATCAAGGATAACTCATTCTTTTTTACAAGATCGCGAATACTGTAATCTTGATAACCGGGCTTCGTATCTCTATACTTCGGAAAAACCCAAATCTGCAAAAACTCGACCGGTTCAGTAGAACTATTATTGCGTTCGCTGTGCATAATACCGGTTCCTGCACTCATCACCTGTATATCTCCTATTGTGATTACCCGCTGATTATTCGTACTGTCTCCGTGTTTAAGAGATCCTTTTAACGGTATAGAGACAATCTCCATGTTATCGTGCGGATGCGTATCGAAGCCCTTGCCCGGAGCTACTTTATCATCATTGAGAACTCGTAAGGCACCAAAGCCCATCCGTGCCGGATTGTGATATCCGGCAAAACTAAATGTATGATATGTATCGAGCCAACCATGATTGGCATGTCCTCTCGTATCGGCACGATCTATAATTGTTTTCATAATCTTTATATTTAATACATATTATATTAAACAGTACACAATACCGAAAAGTTCTCGATTTGCAATGAAAAACAAAATTAAATAAGCCGTATTATTACTTATCTCTTAGCCAATAAACGGTCAGAATCCAAACGAGTAACCAACAGAATAAAATATATTTTTACCGTATGGCGTATATCTGTTCTGCACCAGATCATAATAAAACATTACGGATATTCCTCCCGTGCGTCCCAAAGGTATTGTACCTCCGGCCCCCGCCAAAACGCAGGGAATAATGTCTCCTTTATAACTGGCACTGCCGATATGCCCCCAATAACGTTTTACTTCAGGTTGAATTTGCAAAGCCAAATAAGGAATCGGATTAAGCCGAACATACACATCGAGACCGATATAATGCATCTTATAATTTTCATACCAGCCTTCATCGTAGCGATAATAATTATATCCTACCCCTCCGCCGAGCGTAAAATAGCGATTGAACTGGTAACCGATTTGTGGAGAAATATTTATACTCGTTCCACGGCTAAACGTAAGACCGAAGGATCCGCCAAATCGCCACGTCCCTTTTTTACGAGTTTTTAGTACGGGCTGTCTTTTTTCTTTTGTCTCTATTTGCTTTTCACGAGCCGGTAACTCATAGTAAAAAGAAGGAGTTTTACTTCTATTCTTTTCTCCCAATATTTCTTTTTGCCTGGTACTGTCTATGGGTTCAAACCAAAAAGGTTTCCGGCCTTTTTCAGATTGTGCCGACAACGTACCCATTATGAACAGAAACATAAATAAAGTAAAAACATTTTTCATTGCCGAGTCGTATTAAAAAACCATAGAGGGATATAAAACCCGCAACCTTATGTTGCAAATTTATATCCCTCTACCGGTTCCTTATAAATTAATCCTATGTTATTTCACTTCTTCGAAGTCAACATCGGTAACCTGATCGTCACCTTTGTTAGCACCTCCTTGTTGCTGTGCTCCAGGCTGTCCTGCTCCACCAGCTTGTTGCTGAGCGCCCTGTGCATTATACATATCCTGTGCAGCCGACTGTAACACGGTATTAAGTTCGTTAGTCGCTGTATCGATAGCTGCGATATCTTGAGCTTTATGAGCTTCTTTCAGTTTGGCTAAAGCCCCTTCGATAGCCGTTTTCTTATCGGCAGGAATCTTATCGCCCATCTCATTCAACTGCTTTTCAGCTTGGAATATCAAGGCATCGGCATGATTCAATTTATCGATGCGTTCTTTTTCTTTAGCATCCGATTCGGCATTAGCCGCAGCTTCTTCTTTCATCCGTTTAATTTCGGCTTCAGACAAACCACTCGATGCTTCGATACGGATACTTTGTTCTTTTCCCGTACCCTTATCTTTTGCAGAAACATTCAATATACCGTTTGCGTCGATATCGAATGTTACTTCGATCTGAGGTACACCCCGCATCGCAGCAGGAATACCGTCGAGATGAAAACGACCGATCGTCTTATTATCTTTTGCCATAGGACGTTCGCCCTGTAAAACATGTATTTCAACAGAAGGCTGATTATCTACCGCCGTAGAGAACACTTCCGATTTACGAGTAGGAATTGTCGTATTTGCTTCGATAAGTTTGGTCATAACGCCACCCAAAGTTTCGATACCTAAAGACAACGGCGTTACATCGAGCAACAATACGTCTTTTACATCACCGCTAAGAACAGCTCCCTGAATAGCAGCACCTACAGCTACTACCTCATCGGGATTAACCCCTTTTGAAGGTGCTTTTCCGAAAAATTTCTCAACAACAGCCTGAATAGCCGGAATACGAGTAGAACCACCCACTAAAATTACTTCATTAATATCAGAAGCCGTAAGACCGGCATCTTTCAACGCCTGGCGACACGGTTCGATCGTAGCCTGAATAAGTTTATCGGCAAGTTGTTCGAATTTTGCACGTGTCAATGTTTTTACCAAGTGTTTGGGTATCCCGTTTACCGGCATGATATACGGAAGATTTATTTCGGTAGAAGTTGCACTCGACAATTCTATTTTTGCTTTTTCGGCAGCTTCTTTCAAACGCTGTAAAGCCATAGGGTCCTGACGCAAATCGACACCCTCTTCTTTCTGGAATTCATCGGCAAGCCAGTCGATGATTACGTGGTCGAAATCATCACCTCCCAAATGAGTATCACCATTAGTCGATTTTACTTCGAATACACCGTCACCTAATTCAAGAATAGAAATATCGAATGTACCGCCTCCCAAATCGAATACGGCAATTTTCATGTCTTTATTCGTCTTATCCAACCCATAAGCCAACGCCGCTGCCGTAGGTTCGTTTACAATACGTCTTACATTCAAACCTGCGATTTCTCCGGCTTCTTTAGTTGCCTGACGCTGAGAGTCATTAAAATAAGCAGGTACTGTAATAACGGCATCGGTAACTTCCTGTCCCAAATAATCTTCTGCAGTTTTTTTCATTTTTTGAAGAATCATTGCAGAAATCTCCTGTGGTGAATAAAGCCGACCGTCAATATCGATACGCGGTGTATTATTATCGCTTTTTACAACTTTATAAGGTACACGAGAAAGTTCTCCCTGCACTTGGTCAAAAGTGTCACCCATGAAACGTTTAATAGAAAATATCGTACGTGTAGGATTAGTAATAGCCTGACGTTTTGCAGGATCACCCACTTTGCGTTCGCCACCGTCAACAAAAGCGACGATTGAAGGAGTAGTACGACGACCTTCGCTGTTAGCGATAACAACCGGTTCTGTTCCTTCCATAACAGCAACGCAAGAATTGGTTGTACCTAAGTCGATTCCAATAATTTTTCCCATTGTGTATAATTTTTTAATGTTTATATTCTTTACTGATTTTATTTGCCTGAACTCTCGGGACACGGCCTTTTGTTTCAGACAATACACTACCGAATATTCAAAATGTATGCCAAAACTTCAACATTCGGAAAGTTTCTTTTTTGGCAGAGCACGAGTCTGAAGTTAGTTTTATTTGTCATATTTTGCTGTCGATTTGTCAGTACCTCCCTTTAATTCCATCGAAAACGAATGATTTGTTCTCCTATCCTACCCCATCAAATAATTTATGGAAAATTTTCCATATTCAAACGAAATTATCTACATTTGTAGCGATAGGATAATGATAAAACGTCCTTTTATCCTCATTGTTCAACCAATTAATAATAAAAAAACTATGAATCTTACACACATCGAGCATTTAGGCATTGCCGTTAAAAGCATCGAAGAATCTCTCCCATATTACGAAAACATACTCGGTCTTAAATGTTACTCGGTTGAAGAAGTTCCGGACCAAAAAGTAAAAACAGCCTTTTTTAAAATAGGTCAAACCAAAATAGAATTGCTGGAACCCACCAGTGAAGACAGTACCATCGCTAAATTTATCGAAAAACGAGGCGAAGGAATACATCATATCGCATTCGCCACGCCGAATGTATCCGAGGCATTGGCCGAAGCAGAAAGTAAAGGTGTAAGACTTATCGACCCATCTCCCCGTAAAGGTGCCGAAGGGTTGAATATTGCATTCTTGCATCCGAAATCGACCTGTAGCGTCCTTACCGAATTATGTGAAGATCCCAACAAAAAATAAATTTATAAATCTGACATACTATGAGCAACCAGCTTGAAAAAGTAAAAGAATTAATCGCTCTGCGAGAACAAGCCCGGTTAGGCGGCGGTGAAAAAAGAATAGAATCTCAACACAAAAAAGGGAAATATACCGCTCGGGAACGTATCGCCATGCTTCTCGACGAAGGCTCGTTCGAAGAAATCGATATGTTTGTACGACACCGTTGTACCAATTTCGGAATCGATAAAGACAGTTATCTGGGTGACGGTGTAGTTACCGGAACAGGTACCATCGACGGGAGACTGGTGTATATATTTGCCCAGGATTTTACCGTTTTCGGAGGTTCTCTTTCCGAAACATTCGCCATGAAAATATGTAAACTAATGGACCAAGCCATGAAAATGGGAGCCCCGGTCATCGGTATAAACGATTCGGGTGGCGCTCGTATTCAGGAAGGAGTAAATGCGTTAGCCGGTTATGCCGAAATATTCCAACGCAACATCCTTGCTTCGGGTGTAATTCCTCAAATATCGGGTATTTTCGGACCTTGTGCAGGAGGATCGGTTTATTCTCCCGCACTCACCGATTTCAACATCATGACTCAAGGAACCAGTTATATGTTCCTTACCGGTCCTAAAGTGGTTAAAACCGTTACGGGTGAAGATGTAACTCAGGAACAACTGGGTGGAGCGACCGTACACGCGACAAAATCGGGGGTAGCCCACTTTGCGGTAGATACCGAAGAAGAAGGTCTTAAACTCATCCGACACTTATTGAGTTTCTTACCCCAAAACAATATGGAAGAGCCTCCGTTGATCGAATGTGAAGACCCCATCGACCGGCTCGAAGACAGTTTAAACGACATCATCCCCGATTCACCTAATAAAGCGTATGATATGTACGAAGTAATCGGTGGTATTATCGATAACGGAGAATTCCTCGAAGTTCACCGGGATTATGCACGAAACATTATCGTAGGGTTTGCCCGCTTCAACGGACAATCGGTAGGCATTGTCGCCAATCAGCCGAGTGTAATGGCCGGATCTCTCGATATAAACGCATCTCGCAAAGCGGCTCGATTCGTCCGGTTCTGCGACGCATTCAACATCCCATTAGTAACACTGGTCGACGTACCGGGATTTTTACCGGGGACAGGTCAGGAATACGGAGGTGTCATTCTGCACGGAGCAAAATTGCTGTACGCCTATGGTGAAGCTACCGTGCCCAAAGTTACAGTCACTTTGCGTAAATCATACGGTGGCGCTTACTGCGTAATGAGTTCGAAACATTTACGCGGAGATGTAAACTATGCATGGCCGACCGCTGAAATAGCCGTAATGGGACCGGCTGGTGCCGTCGAAGTCATTTTTGCCAAAGAAGTAGCTGCATCCGAAGATCCGAAAGCTACCGCAGCAGAAAAAGAAGCCGAATACAAAAAGGCATTCGCCAATCCTTACAATGCTGCCCGTTACGGATACATCGATGACGTGATAGAACCGCGTAATACACGTTTCCGCATTATCAGGGCTTTGCAACAATTACAAACCAAGAAATTGAATAATCCGGCAAAAAAACACGATAACCTGCCATTATAACCTATTAAAAATAATAAGCTATGATAAAGAAAATAATAGGCGGCGCGTTACTTGCTTTCGGTCTCATTGTCGGCGCTCATGCCCAATCGACTTCGTCTCTACGTATCAATGAGGTGCTTACCAACAATGTTTCCAATTATATGGATCCGTTCGGGAACCGAGGTGCGTGGATCGAAATATATAACAATTCTGCGGCAACGGTACAAATGGCCGGATGTTATATCACTAATGAAAAGAACAATCCGAAAAAATATATGATCTCGAAAGGCGATCTGCGCACGCAGATCGGCCCTCGTCAGGTCGTATTGCTTTGGGCCGACGCACTCCCGCACCACGGAACATTCCATACCAACTTCGAGCTCAATCCCGATAAAGAAAACTACATTGCTTTATATGACGCGAGTGGGAAAAACCTGATCGATGAAATCACAGTTCCGGTATTGGATCCAGACCAAAGTTTCGGTGCTCCGCAAGACGGATCCCGAGACCTGAAAGTATTACCTCATCCTACACCCGAAGCGTCTAACTTCGTTATCAATAACAACCCCAAAGTCGAGAACTTCGCCGAGCATGATCCCGACGGAGTCGGTATGGCGCTTACTGCCATGTCGGTTGTTTTCCTGGCACTCATCGCATTGTATGTCGTATTCCGTATTATCGGAAAAATATCGGTAAGATTAAGTACACGACGTGCAATGAAAGCTCAGGGAATCTCAGGGAAAGTTAAAGATGCACAAGTTGAAAATGAAATACCGGGAGCCGTATTAGCTGCCATCGCCATGGCATTAAACGAACATCAGGGAGGAGATCATGATTACGAAGACACTGTATTGACAATACACCGGGTTGCCCGTAATTATTCACCTTGGAGTTCAAAAATATACGGACTGCGCGAAACACCGCATCTGAAAAAATAAAAATGATAAAGATCAACCGACAGACATACGGCGGAATGATCTTTATCACCAGTAATAAAAATAAAACATGTACACATGAAAGACTATAAGTTTAAAATAAACGGTAATCTCTACAAAGTGTCGGTAAACAGCGTTGTCGACAATATCGCAGAAGTAGAAGTAAACGGTACGCCATACAAAGTAGAGCTGGATAAACCGGCCAAAAAACAAATACGTCCTCTTAAACGTCCACAAGCCGCCCCGACAACGTCGAGCGGAGATCCTGTTATTAATCGGCCAACAACTCCTACTACAGCAGGAGCCGTACGTACTCCTCTGCCCGGTGTCATACTCGATGTATGTATAAAAGTGGGAGACCCGGTTAAACGAGGACAGAAAGTAATGGTACTCGAAGCCATGAAAATGGAAAACGCGATCAATGCAGACCGCGACGGGAAAATAATAGAAATTAAAGTTAATAAAGGTGACTCGGTTCTCGAAGGTGCCGAATTACTTATTATAGGATAAGCGTATGGAAGGCGAATTCATTCAATTCCTGGGCAATAATATTCGGGAATTTCTTACCTATACAGGGTTTGCCAATTTCGAAATGGGAAACCTGGTCATGATCCTCTTCGGTCTCTTGTTTATCTACCTGGCCGTAGCTAAAGAATTCGAACCGATGTTACTCATCCCGATCGGATTCGGTATACTTATCGGGAATATTCCGTTTAAGGATGCTGGTCTGCAATTAGGTATATACGAACAAGGTTCGGTACTCAATATCCTGTATCAAGGAGTAACACAAGGGTGGTATCCGCCATTGATATTCCTCGGTATCGGAGCCATGACCGACTTTTCGGCTCTAATTTCCAACCCAAAACTTATGTTGGTCGGAGCGGCGGCTCAGTTCGGGATCTTCGGAGCCTACGCTATCGCTCTTTTTATGGGATTCGAGCCGAATCAGGCAGGTGCAATCGGAATTATCGGAGGAGCCGACGGCCCTACCGCCATCTTCCTTTCCTCGAAACTGGCACCCAATCTGATGGGAGCAATTGCCATATCGGCCTACTCTTATATGGCACTGGTTCCGGTTATACAACCCCCTATTATGAGGTTACTGACATCTAAAAAGGAACGACTTATACGTATGAAACCACCCCGTGCGGTGTCTCATACCGAAAAAGTAATATTCCCCATTGCGGGGTTGTTACTTACTTGCTTCCTCGTCCCCTCCGGTTTGCCTTTGTTAGGGATGCTTTTCTTCGGAAATCTTCTGAAAGAAAGCGGTGTAACCCGTCGACTGGCAGAAACGGCTCGTGGACCACTGATCGATGTCATCACGATATTGTTAGGCGTAACCGTAGGTGCTTCTACACAGGCGTCTCAGTTCCTTACGTCTAATTCTATCAAAATATTTATACTGGGAGCCATCTCGTTCATTATCGCTACTGCCGCGGGAATTATATTCGTGAAAATATTTAATTTATTCCTGAAAAAAGGGAATAAAATTAATCCGCTCATCGGAAACTCTGGTGTTTCCGCAGTTCCCGACTCGGCACGTATTTCACAGGTTGTGGGGCTCGAATACGATCCCACCAATTACTTGCTAATGCACGCAATGGGACCTAATGTAGCAGGTGTTATCGGCTCGGCCGTCGCCGCCGGTATACTGCTCGGGTTCTTAGGATAAAATCGTATATAATAATAAATACAAGAGAGAAGCCATTGGCACATTAGCCAATGGCTTCTCTCTTGTATTTATTATGCCTTAAACTTCATAATTAATATAGAAATTATTTTCACTCTTCTATCTATCCCATCGATTCATTAATTTCATTATCATATAATTCTTATTTTTAAAAGTTAGACTTAAAAAAAATATTTCAAACAATATATATTCAGATTTTTTGAATCTGGATCTTAATTGTAATTATATTAGTATTTCCCTTATTATATATTAATTTTTATTAATTATCATACAGATTTAAATCAGAATAGTATATTATATATATATTACGCATCTATTTTATAATTAATGGCAACAAAAGATAATTATTTTTCATTTATGAAGGGACTTGCTATAATAGCTGTTCTCTTCATCCACACAGGTGGTGACGGAACAGTAGATATTGCTTGTAGGCAATTGTATAACTTCCCTGTAGCCCTGTTCTTCTTCTTATCGGGATATTTTATCAAGGATGAACGTTTAGATATCAAAGGAATCAAGCACATACTCATCCCATATGCAATATGGACACTACTTTATTTTGTTAAAACCACTGTTGAAGGATCGCCCGTAACAACTTGGAGAGTTATAAATTCTTTGTTTTTTGGCGGGGCTTTTTTCCCTCTTTATTTTCTTATCGTACTTATTGAACTCAAATTAATTAGTCCGTGGATAGTACGACACATCCGTAAAATGATGAGTGTATCTCAATATACTTTCTACAAAGACTGGACTTTACTTATCACTCCTGCCACACTATGTATTTTATATATCATACGGTATTACACACATTCGCAGCCATTGATATATGCTCAAATATTTCCTACTTGGTTCATATTCTACTACATAGGAGCCATAATGAAATTCGGCGGTTTCAGAGGAAACACATTGACCGCTCTTTGCTGCACTCTATTCGGATTGTATTTATCAATATGGGAGTCTGCCTATATCAATGAAGTATTAGGAACACCATCTTGGGCTGGTTCCCAAATAAAATTCTCCACCTTTTTTTATTCTCTTTCATTCTGTATACTACTCATGACCCTGCACCAAAAAGTAAAACGGAATATCATTGTCCGTCTTGGAGAACTAAGTTTCGGTATCTATCTTCTTCACATGCCTATGATTAAAATAACGAATTATGCTCTAAATGGTATCCTAGATATATTACATATTGAGAAGTTCAAGATATTATTAGTTAATCAGTTATCCATCATTTCAATATCCCTTCTCCTTTGTTATATATTTCTTATAGTTATGAACAAGTTCCTTCCCGGAAATGTGAACCGCTATTTGGGATTTAGATAATAATCTTCAAATCATAAGAATTCTCTTTAAAAGAGAAAAATTTAATATACTAATACTAAAAAATGATAAATATCTCTATGTAAAAAATGAATACATCAAATGCTTTAAAAAAGAGTCACATTTCGATCACATCATATTCAACATTTCCTTATCATTTTTTACTTTACAATCTTCATTTTAATATTTGCATCTATTATAAAGTTTTTTAAGAGCAATTCTTCTCTCAACATAATTTTTTTAAGAGGTACATTATTGCATTTGGCAGTATATAATTCGGTATTCTTTGATAAATCGAGTGAGAAGATAGGATTAGAAGAACAATCTAACACTTCTAATCGGAGATTTTTCCTCACATCCAATTCCGATAAGTCGTTATGAGAACAGTTCAATTGCATAAGAATGGGATTATCGTTTACTTTTAATTTTTCGATAGTGTTATGATCACAAAACAGAAAAAGAAGTTTTGCCTGATTTTCCACATTAAGATCTGTAAGAGAATTGTAAGAACAATTCAGGGCAGTAAGATTGCGGTTCGCGGCTAAATCCAACTTTGTTAATTCATTTTTACTGCAATTCAGTTTTTCGAGATGAGTACACGATGTAAGATTTAACTCGGTCAAATGATTTTCTTGACATTCCAAATTTTCTAATCGGGAACACCGGCCAAGATCTAACGAGGATAAATCGTTTTCTTGCGTAAACAGAACTTTCATAGCCCGGTTATTGCCCAATTTTAACTCGGTAAGACCGTTTTTGCGGCAATATAGTTCTTCCAGAACCGGATTATTACTTATGTCGAGTGTTTTAATCCGGTTTAGAGGACAAGATAATTCCTCCAGTTCCGGATTTTGAGAAACGTCTAATGACGACAGTTGGTTGTAAGCACAAGTCAAATTCCTCAATTTAGGATTAAAACGGATATCCAGTGTTTTCAACGGGTTGTGTGAACAAAATAAAACATCGAGTTCCTTATTCGCCGAAAGGTCTAATCCGGTAATTTCATTATCGCTGCATTCTAATGCCTCCAATAATATATTATGAGAGGTATCGATGGTTTTCAACTTATTATAATGACATGTGAACCTGCGTAAGTCGATATTCTTTGATATATCTATTGCGCTAAGCTGATTTTGTGAACAGTCCAGTACTTTCAATCGGGTATTACGGCTGACGTCTAACGCCGTTAATTTATTTATGCGGCAATTCAGTCTAATAAGATTAGGAAAATATTCTATCCCTTCCAGCGATTCGATATTGCTGACTTCACAATTTATAACTTCGACTTCAAGGGCTTCCTCCGAAGATATTTCCCCGTCGTTATTTCTATCGCCTATTTCTACCAAATATTTTTTGAAATTAGCATCCGGTATAGTTATCATGCCACTCTGGGCGTAAGACATAAGTCCTGAAAAAAGTAAAAAGATCGACGTAATAATTGACTTCATAGGAGTAAATAAGATTTAGTTAATAATATAAATAAGCTGCCATTCGCTCTTCATCTTATCCTCCTATGTTCCATCGAAGCCATTCATGGAGGCATTATGCAACGGCTTCCCGCCGCTTCATCTATTCAGCAAATTTCTACAAAAATAGAAAAATATCTCTTTATTTCGATTTACACTTAACTTTTTTGCCGTTTTCCCATTATTATGTTTAAGAAATTGTATTGTTAAAAGCTATATATTTCTTTATAACTCCCGACATGTATTCCTCAATTTATGGTTTATTCCGTCTGTTATCCTGATACTGACTGGCTATACGTTGTTCAGGCGCCGCATCGAAAGTATATAAAACAACGATAAAAAGCCATTCGGCTGGCTTCATCGCCCAATAAATTACATTTGCTTTCCACGGACGGTCGATGTAACGACAAACGGGCAACCCGTAACGGTCGTAGTTGTTGCGGATGAAGCGATGAAGGCAAGGACAATATTGAGACAGCAGATCTTCAAAAGCGTTGGCCACACAAAGTTGACGATTGACGACAATGGGTACACCATGGCGGATACCTCTGCGCAGGGGTTTTACGATGTACGGATTTCCCTGGGCAGCCACCGTACAGAGATAATGCCCTCTGTATCCTTCGACCGGGGGAGAAATTTTTGTAGAAAAATACCAATCATCGGTTTGGGTAAAGGCATCGATTAACACTTGCTGCTGACCGAACAGGGTTAATATCCCCAAAATAACGGCACACACAGGTAACAACAAAATAAGCGCCGCAACAGGCAGTCTTCCGCATCGCGACAATATCCGGCTTAGCCGGTTCAGAAACGATGACTTATACTGCGGCCATACGGTAAGCGGTTCTTTGATATACCCTACGACCATTCGTATTGCCATCAGGATATAGTTCACCGCGAAAAGCATAAAAAAAATCACTGGATAATTTAATCCGGGTGTAGTGTCATATAGTCCTCCCGGTGTGAAATCCAGCTCGTTCATATAAAGATTTTCACTCAACTGAACGATCCACAAAACTGCATAGATACAACCCACATACAGTCCCGAAAGTAAAACTGTTGATGGCAATGGCGGTAAACGGTTGCCCTTAACACGTAATACCAGGTAACTTACCACCGCAACTACCATCACAAAAATGATAACCGGCTCGATATAGAGTGGAGAATGATAAACATCATCCAACTCCATTAATGGTTCATCCCATGGTTTAAGCGGCAGTATAACTAAAAACGTAAGCGGTAAGCCTATTATAAAGACAGCCATATCAAACAGCTTGCGTGGTTTGACAGAGCGCATAAATAGGACCAACACATTACGCACTGTAAGAAACAGGGGAATGCCTGCCAGACATAAACCCATTATTATTAATACGATTATTTCTATGGATAGAATTGTTCTCATGGTTCAATTTTGTTTATAGGCCTTAAGATCCTGAATAATAATAAATTAATACCAAAAACAGTGATAAAAAACAATACAGGGCATTGGTGCGCACAAAAAAGCCGTATATATAGCATCGGCAACAATATATATCCGGTTAAAAACAGACCGATATCTATCAAAATATGTTTCACTTTTTGGGGCAACACCAGTTTTATAAACAGAGTGACTAAAAACAATTGTATTACGAAAAGAGCTGCAAAATCTCCCCAAACACCTTGTGAATTTGCCATCTCTTCATAATGTTTATATCTCTTAACCTCCTCATAATACTTATATCTCATAACGGCATCAGTGGGTGGGTCATCTAAAGAGAGATTCATTTCCCACTCAATGGTAGGCGGAAACTTAAAAAAAAGATGCTGGGGTTCAAAGAACTCATCATCAAACTACACTCCAATAAAAAATACAATAAACAGCAGCAGCACCACCGCTGTACTATATTGTATCAAAATCGATTTTATTCCACTCATCGTTTTATTCAGGTGTTTTGTATTTAACTAATTAACAATCGGTACTATAAGAAGCCGTCGCAGCCAATCCTGCCTTTTCTCCGTTCTCCGCCGCCGAAGATAAATACAGCGCTACGCCGACCTCTTCGTACAAATCGGAGGTATCTAATATAAAATCAGGTTTTCCGTCACGGTCCAAGTCACCCAACCACAGGACTTGTGCTTTTCCCGTATCCTCTATGTGAGCTAATGTCGTAACCCATTGTTGACTTTCCGAATCTTTTTCGCCGAAATACACCTCTATTTTTTCAGCCCATATTGGGCTGCCCTCTCTTACCTTAATGTTAAAGGCATACTCTCGACCGCCAAAACAAAACGATGATTGATTTCGTTCTGTCAAAATACCGTTTTCAGGCAGATAAATCGTCTTTACAGAGAGTCCATCCGGCTTTAATCCCCGAATCAGAAACAGACTATTGCGTGCGGAACAAAGAGTTATCGTAGAATCGTCCCAACATTCATTGTACGAATCGATCTCGGCATGAATATCTGCCTGTTGCAAATAATACTCGCCAGTAGCAGTATCGGGATAGAAATCATACCACTCTTCAGATTGCATACGTTGTAATTCCGGTAACAAGGATTTAGGATATTGGGCAAACAATACAATCTGTATATCTACCGGCTTCGATACATCTTCCACCTTAGGATTGCTCACCAATTTGGAAAAAACCGGCACACAGATATAAACTAACATAAGTACCGCTATTAATCTTCCTGATTTGTTTTTCTCTTTCATGTTTGCAATTAATTAAATAAATATGGCTTGTTACTGCCATCAAACGATTATACTATAAAATATCGCTAACTACCGGGCATAAATGGTTACAATACCAACTCGCTGAATAGGCGGTCGAACGTACAATCGAGATCGGTTGTAAATCCCGAGTGAGGTCTCGAAGTCTGTACAATTGTACTACGAACGGCAGTAAGCCATCGAAAACGTTCAGGAATATCCAAAGCAGCAATAGGTCCTCCCCCTTTTTCTCCAGAACAAACTTTTTCAAAAACATGTAAATGACAGCATAATGAATCCCTATCGAATTCGCAGGGAAACATAGCCAGTTTTTTTTCATTTATATAGTATGCACTACGAATATACCTCGCCTCCTTAGAAAAAAGAATAATACCTACATTTATAAATTCTTCTCTCTCGACACAAGGAACGACCCTTATTACGGCATATTCATATAAGTGTTTCTCGGGCATATATCGCTTCTTTTACAAATATTTTGGACTGACTTATCCTCTCTGTCAAAAAACGGTAATAAACATCTTTTATCTCTTTGGGGGTAAGTTCCGTATCGTTCCAATGCAACCAGTCATCCGGAATAAGTTCTACAACTTCTCGAATCTTTTCAGGAACCAATATTTCTTTCATCCGGTCGTCTGTCTCTTCTATACGATCGGCTAAAGGTAAAAGAACATGATCTTTTATCTGAGGAAAACGACCCGAAGCATGCGATTCCCAATTATCCCAAATATAATGAAAATAGAGGGATGAACCGAAATCGATAAGCCATAATTCATTATGCCACATCAACATATTGGTATTTCTTACTGTACGGTCGATATTGGTAAGCAATGCATCGATCCAGACAATTTCAGATGCCATTTCACCATCTACCATATCGGCGGCAGGATCATAAGTAATTGCTCCTGATAAAAAATGCAACCCCATATTCAGCCCCCGACTCGCCTGAAGAAGATCCTGTATTTCCTCGTCTCCTTCGGAACGGCCAAAGGCCTCATCGAGGTTTAAAAATACGATCTCCGGAACACGCAATCCGACACAACGGGCCAACTCACCGCCGAGCAACTCGGCAATCAACGCTTTAGTTCCATGACCGGCTCCTCTGAATTTCAAAACATATTTAAATCCGTCATCGGCTTCAGCCAGAGCCGGTAGCGAACCGCCCTCCCGCAAAGGCATTATATACCGTGTTACATCGGTTGTTCGTAATTCCATATCAAAAGTTCCCTGATCTTTTACAAAAGTAATATTTATCTTTTAAAAAGTACTATACAGAATAACCATCTGCTTTCTCTAACAGTTCACAGATACTATAAGGATCGTATCGGAATAAAACGGTTTTCTGCCGTTTTAAAGAAGCTTGTACATCGATCAATCGCTGGTTGCGACTTCCCCGAAAAGGTAGCGTAGTATCTCTTTCTTCTTCAAGGAACCGACCATCGACTAAAACATCTATATAGGGTAAAATAAGAGATAAACGAGGATTTCCAACAACGTATTCAAATAAATAACCGGTATAACACCATATATTTTTTCCGGTTTCCTCTTTTATACGGTATGCCAATTTAGCAAAACTTTCGGGCTGATATAACGGATCTCCTCCACTGAATGTAATATTCCCTAAAGAATCTGCCCGTATAACCGCCATCAGTTCATCGATAGTCACTTCTTTCCCGTTTGTATCCGTCCAAGACTCTGGATTATGACACCCGGGGCAATGATGAGGACATCCGGCAGAATAAATAGCCGTACGTAAACCGGGCCCATCGACGACGGTATCTTCTACTACATCGAGTATTCGCAATGTATCTGACATTAATAACGCCCTTTCCCTTAATGATGCACTACACGGTCGTTCAACTCCGACAATTTCGCATGATTCCACCGATCGGTAGTGCCAACCAGATAACCTGTTATACGCTGTAAGCGATCTATTTCATGGCTGCCGCAATGCGGACATTCTTCCAGCCCTGTCGAAGCATCTTCATAGCCACACTTCATACACCGGTTGCGATTGTGATTAACCGATCCGTATCCGATATTGTATTTATCCATCATATCCACCACCGACATAATCGCTTCCGGATTATGAGTTGCATCCCCGTCGATCTCTACATAGAAAATATGACCTCCCCGTGTAAGATCATGATAAGGAGCTTCGATTTCAGCTTTTTTTCTAGCCGAACAACGGTAATAAACCGGTACATGATTTGAATTGGTATAATAATCCCGATCGGTAATTCCGGGTAACACACCATAGGTATGCCGATCTTTCATTGTAAATTTACCGGATAAACCTTCGGCTGGGGTTGCCAGTACGCTATAATTATGTTGATAATGCTCAGAGAAACGATTTACCTGATCCCGCATATAGGTTACAATTTTTAGACCCAGTTCCTGCGATTCGGTATCTTCTCCATGGTGTTTCCCCGTAAGGGCCACAAGACATTCGGCCAACCCGATAAAACCGATCCCCAAAGTTCCCTGATTAATAACCGAGGCTATGGTATCGTCCGGCCCGAGTTTTTCGCTACCGTTCCACAATGACGACATCAAAAGCGGAAATTGCTTAGCATAAGCCGTTTTCTGAAACTCGAAACGTTCATGTAACTGCAGAGCCGTAATCTCCAGAATATTATCGAGTTTCGAAAAAAATCGGGCAATACGTTCTTCTTTATCTGCAATCTCCATGCATTCGATTGCAAGCCTGACGATATTAATAGTAGAAAACGAAATATTACCCCTGCCGATAGAAGTCTTAAGACCGAAACGATTTTCGAAAACACGGGTACGACATCCCATCGTAGCGACTTCATGTTCAAACCGACGAGGATCATCGGCACTCCAATCTTCACTTTGATTAAACGTAGCATCAAGATTCAAAAAATTCGGAAAAAACCGGCGGGCCGTCACTTTACAAGCCAGTTTATACAGATCGTAATTACGGTCTTCGGGCAAATAACTCACACCTCGTTTTTTCTTCCATATTTGGATAGGGAAAATTGCGGTCGCCCCGTTTCCCACCCCCTCATAAGTAGAAATCAACAATTCACGAATAATACACCGTCCTTCTGCCGATGTATCGGTTCCATAATTTATCGAACTAAAAACAACCTGATTTCCACCCCGTGAATGTATCGTATTCATGTTATGAATAAACGCCTCCATTGACTGATGTACGCGACTAACAGTACGATTAATCGCATGTTGTATCACTCTCAATTCTCCGGTAAATCCGTTCAAATCACGAGTAATATAATCTTCGATGGGTACCTGATACAGATGTGAATAATCTGTCGCATTAATATCTGCCAAAACTTTTAGTTCTTCGATAAAACTATTTCGAACATAGGGAGCCAAATAAAAATCAAAAGCAGGTATCGCTTGCCCACCATGCATTTCGTTTTGTGCGGTTTCCAAAGAAATACATCCGAGAATGCTGGCTGTTTCGATACGTTTTGCAGGTCGTGATTCACCATGTCCGGCAAAAAATCCGTTTTGAAGTATCTTATCCAACGGGTGCTGTACGCAAGTCAGACTTTTAGTCGGATAATAATCTTTATCGTGTATGTGCAGATAATTATTTGCAACAGCATCTTTCACCCGATCGCTCAGTAAAAAATCATCAACGAAAGGTTTAGTCGTTTCACTGGCGAATTTCATCATCATCCCTGCCGGAGTATCGGCATTCATATTGGCATTTTCACGGGTAACTTCATTTGACTTGGTCTCGATAATTTCCAAAAAGATATCCCTCGTTTTCGCCTTTCGCGCTATACTGCGCTGGTTTCGATAAGCAATATATTTCTGAGCCACATCTTTGCGACTACTTTTCATCAACTCCATTTCAACACAATCCTGTATCGCTTCGACCGTCATCTGTTCGTTACCCCGGCATACGATACGGTCGGTGATCTGACGTATCAGTTCCATATCTTCACCTTTATCGGTATGTAACATCGCCTTACGTATGGCAGCAATGATCTTCTCCTCATTAAAGCCGACTATACGGCCGTCACGTTTAACTACAGTCTGTATCATTTTTATAAAAGAATTAAAGTTATTCGATATTAATAGGCTATCAAAAAGTTTTCTGTAAAGATAAATAATTTCTATATATAGAAACACACAATTATATTTTTTGAAAACTTTTTCATCAATAAAAATATTTAATACTTTAATTTACTGATATTTATATTTTAAAATTGGAAACTTTTAAAAATAATCAGATCATAAAAATTATTTTTCATGCAAATTATTATTCACTAATGAGATTAAAAAAATCCCCTTTTCTTAAATAAAAAGGGGAATAAACAGTATATAAATCAAACCATTTCTTACCGAGATTCAAACGGTAGTTTAAATCCTTGTTTCCGCAAATAACCTTCCATATCGTATTTAAGCGCTTCCCGATAATAACACAACATATGTTCTATCCAGTCATTATCAGTAGTCGTACCAGAACGACTGCGATTATAATCCGATATCGTCTCATCATATTTCAATAATTTTTCTGTCATATCATCTTCTCGATACCCGTTTTCATGTATAAGTAAAGATAACGGCTGCTTCGGCTTCAGATCGGGAGTTTCGGCAGGGTAACCGATCGTCAGTCCGCATACCACAAAAACACCATCAGGCAAATTCAACAATTCAGCGATTTTTTCGGGATGCGCAGTACGGGCATAACCGATAAAGCAACATCCCAATCCTAAAGAATAGGCCGCCATCGCTGCATTCTGCATGGCCAGCGAAGCATCTATCATTCCTACCATTACACCATCGAGGGTTTCGGTAAACAGAGGAAAATCTACACCTTTAGCCTGCGCGGCAACCTTTATTTTATGAAAATCGGCACAAAAAGCCATAAATACCGCACTTGTTTTTATTTGTTTTTGACCCGTTATTTCATATAACTTTTCTTTCTTTTCCTGATCGGTTACAGATATAACAGAAAATTGTTGGCCATTATAACTGGTAGGGGTATTTGAAATTGCCCGATAAATATAATCGAGTTGCTCTTCACTTAATTTTTCTCTTGTATAACGCCTAATCGAAGTACGCAACATCAATATGTCTTCTATATTTTTCATCTTCCTATTTTTTTTAAATACTACAATTAATCACCCGGTTTTGTTGCAAATGTAATGAAACAAATACAGGGAAACAAGAAACAGCTATTTGTTACGTTAGGGTATTATTATTAACTTTGTACCGGTCAGCCATTCCGGATTACCGGCTCTGGAAACATGCATAAAATACAAATAACACATATCCCTCGTTTTTTTTCGTACCTGTTATCCGGTATGATGCTTTGTATTATCTATTCTGCTTCTTTCGGGCAAACCGCCCCCGACAGTTTAAAAACATACCAAATCTCACCTGTAACAGTAACGACCCGGAATCCGGTACGTAACGATATAATTCCGGCACAAAGATTATCGGGGATACAACTCGAAAAACTAAACTCTCATACGGTAGCCGATGCTATTCGTTTCTTTTCGGGAATACAAATAAAAGACTATGGGGGGATAGGTGGACTAAAAACGGTTAATATACGAAGTATGGGTAGCGAACACGTAGGTGTATTTTACGACGGAATCGAAATAGGAAACGCTCAAAACGGAACGGTGGACCTCGGACGATTCTCTCTCGATAATATAGAAGCCGTTACCTTATATAATGGACAAAAGAGTTCTATTTTTCAACCGGCAAAAAATTTCGCATCCGCAAGCTCTATCTATCTCGAAACGAAAACGCCTCTTTTTACCGACAATGAATATTATCACCTGAAGGCTACTTTCAAAACCGGATCGTTCGGAACAGCCAATCCTTCTCTATTATGGGAACAAAAAATAAATTCCGACATTTCGATGTCGGTAAGCACAGAATATTTGTTTACGACCGGGAAATATAAATTCCGCTATAAAGTACGAGACGGATATGACACGACCGCAGTCAGACACAATGGGGATGTAAACGCATTTCGAGCAGAAACCGGTTTATTCGGCCGCATCGATAATGGGTACTGGAAAACAAAAGTGTATTTATACCGTTCGGAAAGAGGATTTCCAGGCGCTGTTGTCAGAGGTAATTTTACTCACGAAGAACGACAATGGGATACAAACGTATTTACTCAATCATCATTCCGTAAAAACTTCGGTAAATTTTACAGTCTGATGCTAAACGGAAAATACGCTTACGACTATTTACACTACTTAGCCGATCCCCAAAAAGATCCCTCGGTAATGTATGCCGATAATCACTATAAACAGCAAGAATTCTATTTATCGGCCGCAAATCGATTTTCACCTATATCCTGGTGGGAATTTACTTTTAGTGCCGATTATTTGTTGAATAAACTAAATGCCGACTTGAGAGACTTTTCGACCCCACTGCGCCAATCGGGTCTGATTTCGTTTGCGACTGCATTCGATTTTGGCCCAATCAATATCCAGGCAAGCCTGCTGGGAACTTATGTACATGACCGTGTAAACAATAACGGGAAAGCCGCTAAAGACCGATACAAACATTCACCGGCAGTCGTTTTTTCTTATACTCCATTTTCCCGTGCCGACCTTACTTTCAGAGCCTTCTATAAAGACATTTTCCGTATGCCTACATTTAACGAACTGTATTATGTTCCAACGCTTACGGTAAGCACTCTCAAACCCGAAACGGTAAAACAATACGATGCCGGTTTTCTTTACCGCCTTTCCCCTGCAAGAGTCTGGCTTCGATCCTTAGAAGTACAAGCCGACGCCTATTACAACCAAATAAATGACAAAATCATAGCAGTTCCGACCAATAGTTTTTTCAGATGGAGTATGCGTAACCTCGATAAAGTAGAAATAAAAGGGATAGATATTGTCTTTAAAACAGTTTTTCAACCGGTTAGAGAACTCGATCTGGGAATAAAAATAAATTATACATTTCAAAAAGCTCAGGATATGAGTGATAAAGATCGGGATAATTACAAGGGACAAATACCCTATATTCCCATGCATAGCGGAACGGCTTTATTCAACGGCAGTTATAAATCATGGGAATTGAATTACAGCTTTATTTACACAGGAGAACGTTATATGTCTTCTACCAATACTCCCGACAATTATATTCTCCCGTGGTATACCAGCGATCTGTCCTTTTCAAAAAGCCTGCGATGGAATCGCTATCGACTGAAAATTACAGCTGAAATAAATAATCTGCTCAACCAGCAATACGAAGTCGTGCCGAATTATCCTATGCCCGGTACAAACTTCAGATTTATATTTAACTTAACGTTCTGATTCCTATGAAAATATCCATTATCACACTAATGAAAACTGTTATCTACGGGCTGATATTTTCTCTTTCAGTATTCATCTGTTCCTGTCGTGACGAAATGCCTGTACTCAAAACCGAAGAGACTCAACTGGCCCCCGGTCGCCCCCATGCATCAATAAAAGGCTTATACTTACTCAATGAAGGAAATATGGGACAAAATAAAGCGTCTATCGATTGTTTCGACTTCACAACTGGAATTTATTACCGTAACATATTTCCCGAACGAAATCCTTCGGTTGTAAAAGAGTTAGGAAGCGTTGGAAACGATATTCAAATCTACGGAAACCGCCTTTATGCGGTCATCAACTATTCTAATCTGGTAGAGGTAATGGATGCCACTACGGCAAAACACATAGGAACTATCGAAATAGACAATGGCAGATACATTACATTCAAAAATGACAAAGCATATATAAGTTCGTATGCAGGACCGGTCGGGAACGATCCTTATTATAGAAAAGGAATCGTTGCCGAAGTAGACACAGCCACACTGCAAATTACACGGACCGCTACTGTAGGTTATCAACCCGAGGAAATGGTTATCGTCGATAATAAACTTTTTGTTGCCAACTCGGGTGGCTATATGGCCCCTGATTATGACCGGACGATATCGGTCGTTGATTTATCTTCCTTTACCGAAGTCAGAAAAATCGATGTAGCCGTCAACCTCCACCGTATTAGAACCGATAATTACGGAAATATGTATGTTACCTCCCGCGGCGATTATAAAGGTACTCCTTCTGATATTTATGTCATCGATCCTTATACCGAACAAGTAAAAGGAAAATTAAATATACCGGCCGACAATCTCTGTATCAGTGACGATAAAATATACATATACAGTAACGACTGGCAAGCAGATACGGGACACGGTAACTCTTCATACGTTTTATACAGTATCACAGCAGGAAAAATTATTTCGGACCATTTTATCAACGACGGTACCGAAAAGAATATTGCCCTGCCGTACGGTATTGCCGTAAATCCCGAAACAAAAGAAATTTTCGTTACAGATGCTCCCTCTTTTACCGATCCCGGAAAACTCTACTGCTACTCCTCCGGCGGTTATTTACAGTGGAGTACGACAACCGGCGATGCACCGGCACATATCGTCTTCACACGATTACAATTAGTACATCCCGACAAAAGGCCAGACACCCCACAAACCGGTCCGTCGCCTTACATCACAAAAGTCCTCGACTATCGCCCGGCACCCGGACAAAATATAAATATACTCCCCTATTACAAACCGGGAGATACACAGAAAGACATGAATGAAAAAGTTCTGAATGCTATCGGAAACAATCGTCAAGGGACAATCTCTTTAGGAGCATACGGTGGATATGTAATCGTTGGCTTCGATCACACGATCGAAAATAAACCGGGAGAAAAAGATTTCAGAGTACTTGGAAATGCTTTTTCCTCGATGATCGATAGTCGGGGAGGCAGCTCTGAACCCGGAATACTTATGGTCGCATACGACGAAAACGGGAACGGTATGCCCGATGACGACGAATGGTACGAATTAGCCGGCAGTGAATACAATAAACCGGAAACACTGAAAAATTATACGATCACCTACGACCTGAATTCAATAGGGAATACATCCTCTCAGTATATTCCATGGAAAGACAGCGAAGGACAAAACGGTTATATACAAAAAATACAATTTCATAACCAACCGTACTATCCCCAGTGGATCGAAACGGGTAAATTAACGTTTTCAGGAACGCGACTCGCTCCAAACGCAAAAGATATAGGTGTTAACGGAAGCAGCTATTGGGTACAATATTTTTATGATTGGGGGTATGCCGATAACAAACCGAACGATTCCGACGATTCGTGTTTCGATATAGATTGGGCTGTAGATGCGCAAGGAAATAAAATAAGTCTGCCGGGAATCGATTTTATTAAAATATATACCGGTGTAAATCAATATTGCGGACCTATGTTAGGAGAATCTTCTACCGAAGTCTCCGGTATTATCGACCTACATCTTATTCAATAGGCTAATACATAATTTATTATATTTCATTTTTAATATTTGATTCTAATAAAATAAGTAATACTGGTTGTAATTTTAATATTTCTTTCTACCTTTGCCAAGCATTGGTTCCAGACCGCCATTTCCGGCGATCGGATTAAAAGGGAATCAGGTGAAAATCCTGAACAGTCCCGCTGCTGTAAGTTTCATACAGACATCATAAGCAAAACCATTGCCACTGGAAGATTTATTTCCGGGAAGGCTGCTTAATGATGGAAACAAGTCAGAAGACCTGCCATGCCTACAATTTTCAATAGCTTTCGAGGAAAGAGCAAATTGAATACAACGATAGTTTAGCGTCATCCCGCGCATTTTTTATCTTTTGTATTTTTGCATTTCCATCCGGCTATTCAGTTTTTAATTGCTAACGAGCGAGGATGAGAAATTTTTACAAACACAAAATTTTATCGGTAACCGTATCTTTTCTTTATCTTTTCCCGGTTTTTTCACAAAACCGGCTCGACTCGATCCAACACTTGCCCGACGTAACAATAACCGCAAAAACATTTAAAGAAGTTATCCCTTCACAAAAGCTTAGTGGTAAAGAACTGGAAAAACTCAATAGCCAAAGCGTAGCCGATGCTCTTCGTTATTTTTCGGGAGTACAATTAAAGGATTATGGAGGTGTAGGAGGGATAAAAACCGTAAATATCCGAAGTATGGGTAGTCAGCACGTCGGTGTTTTCTATGACGGCATTCAAATAAGCAACGCACAAAACGGGCAGGTAGATCTGGGCATGTTTTCCCTCGATAATATCGAAGAAATTTCTTTGTATAACGGACAAAAAAGCGAGATTTTTCAACCAGCTAAAGATTTCGCTTCTGGAGGAGCCATATATTTGCGTTCGAGAAAACCTCGTTTTACCGAGGGGAAGACTACGCACCTGAAAGCGACTCTAAAAGCCGGATCATTCGATGTCATCAACCCTTCGCTTTTATTCGAATACAAAATCTCTCCCCAAATAAATACCTCCTTCAGTGCGGAATGGCTCAATGCGAGCGGAAAATATAAATTCAGATACCGGCGTGTCAATCCAGCCGGCGAAATCGCTTACGATACGACTGCTACCCGTCAAAACGGCGATATAAACGCTACACGCCTCGAAGCCGGACTATTCGGTACGATAAAAGACGGAACCTGGCAAGCCAGATTTTACAATTATAATTCGGAAAGAGGTATTCCGGGAGCGATCGTAAACAATGTATGGAGACGCGGCGAAAGAATATGGGATACCAATTCTTTCATGCAAGGTACGGTACAAAAAGAATTCACTCACCGTTATAAAAGCATGCTGAATGTAAAATACGCTTTTTACCGTACTCATTATGTAAATAACGATGATAAACTCATACAGGTAGATAACCTGTATAAACAAAAAGAGATATATCTTTCATCGGCCAATGTATATACGATATTGCCCCAGTGGGACGTATCGGTATCTTACGATTTTCAATGGAACGAATTACGCTCGGATATGAGGGATTTCGTTTACCCTACCCGCTATACTCATTTATTGGCAGCGGCAACTTCGTATACATGGGGACCTTTAAAGGTATTGGGAAGTTGTTTGGGAAGCTTTGTCAAAGACCGCATCCGAGAAATAGAGTCTCCCAAGCCCAAACGTATAGTTTCTCCATCTGCTTACCTTTCGGTAAAACCTTTCTCACGTCCTGAATTATACATAAGGGCATTTTATAAAAAATCGTTCCGTATGCCTACCTTTAATGACTTGTATTATGCCGATATGGGAAATTCGAAACTGAACCCCGAAAACGCGACTCAGTACGACATAGGAATTACCTACTCGAAAAACTGGGATGATGGATTTTTTCGGACCTTCAGTATTCAAACAGACGGATATTATAACAGCATTAAAAACAAAATAATTGCCTACCCAAAAGGCCAGCAATTCAGATGGACGATATTGAATCTCGGCAAAGTCGACATCAATGGGATCGACATCTCGGCTCAAACTACATGTAGCCCGATAAACCGATTATTCATTACGTTAAAAGGACAATACACTTATCAAAAAGCGATTGATGTAACCGATCCCTCCGACAACTATTATCGCGACCAAATTCCTTATATCCCCTGGCATAGCGGCTCGGCAGTTTTACAAGCTGCATATCGGGGTTGGTACGCTAATTACAGTTTTATATATGTAGGAGAAAGGTATAACCAGCAAGAAAATATCCGCTATAATTACACACAACCCTGGTACACCAGCGATATTTCACTGATCAAGGAATTCCATCTGAAATTCGGAACACTGAAAGCAGCGATCGAGGTAAATAACCTTCTCAGTCAAGATTATGATGTGATTCTTAATTATCCGATGCCTAAACGAAACTATAAATTTACGTTATCTATCGAAATATAATACGATGAAACCGACGCTTTCACATATTATCTTAATATCATTTTTCCCGATAATCTTTTTAGCTTGCCGGGAAGATGAACTCGTGGTACCGGCGGAATACGAAATTATTCCCGAAAAGGCAGATGTCAATGCCGCCCCGAGAGGAATGTATGTATTGAATGAAGGCAATATGGGAAGCAATAAATGCACTCTCGATTATCTCGATTATACTTTTGGACTGTATATACGCAATTTATATGCCGAACGTAACCCGAATGTTATAAAAGAACTCGGCGATGTCGGAAACGATATACAAATATACGGGAGCAAGCTATATGCCGTTATTAATTGTTCGCATAAAATAGAAGTAATGGATGCCCGTTCGTGCAAACGCATCACGCAAATCGACATTCCTAATTGCCGCTATATACGATTCTATCGGGGAAACGCTTATGTTTCTTCTTATGTCGCACCGGTACAAATCGACCCGAACGCACCACAAGGCGCCGTATATCGAATCGACACCGCCAGCATGCAAATAACCGGAAAAGTAACAGTCGGCTACCAACCCGAAGAAATGGCCATAGCCGGAAGTTACCTTTACGTTGCTAATTCAGGCGGATATCGAGCACCTGATTACGATAATACGGTATCGGTAATAGAGCTCGAACGGTTTAAACAAGTGCGTAAAACAGCGGTAGGAATTAACCTGAGCCGTATTAGAGCCGATAAATACGGTAAATTATGGGTGAGCTCGAGAGGAGATTATAAAACTGTTCCCTCCAATCTGTACGTTATGGAAAAAAAGAAAGGATACAATGAAATGGTCGTTACCGATACCCTGAACATTCCTTGTTCGAACCTCGCCTTTCATGGCGATTCCCTCTATATTATAAGTACGCAATGGGATGAATATACACAGACCAATACTGTCTCATACGCCATTATCGACATACGTACCAAAAAACAAATCAGTAAAAATTTCATTACCGACGAAACGCAGGAAGATATAAAAATACCTTACGGATTACAAGTACATCCGGTAACAGGTGATATTTTCGTAACCGACGCTAAAAATTATGTATCGAGCGGAACATTATATTGTTACGACAAAAAAGGAAGAAGAAAATGGAGTGTACGTACGGGAGATATTCCGGCTCATATGACATTCCTAAACCGATAATTATAAAATGATAAAACAGATCATATACAGTATATTTCTTTTTCTGACACCGATATGCATTTTACAATCCTGTCAGAACGAAATACCGCTGGTAAATCTCGGTATCGACGATGTATATCTGTTACCGCGTATGAAAGCATATAAACTATCTCCCGGTCTTTCCGGCAAAGAATACCGTTGGAGTATAGAAACCGTAACCGGAAAAGATTCGCTCGTTTCCACCGATCACGACTATATCTTTCTGGCAAAAGACCCCGGTATTTACAATATGCGCTTTGAAATCATCGACGATCAAACTCCGTTCGAACATCAATTCCGGTTTGTTGTCGTTGAAGAAGAAGTAGAATACAGTCCATATATATCGAAAGTTTACGAATATCGTCCGGCTCCCGGACAATTCATAAACACGATGCCCGAATATCAACCGGGAGATACGGAAGAAACCATGCGAAAAAAAGCAGAAGAATGTATATCGGGTAAGAACGATGTGATGATATCCTTAGGTGGATACGGCGGATATATCGTTTTCGGATTCGACCATACCGTTATCAATGTTCCCGATCAAAAGGATATACTCATTTTAGGTAATGCTTTTTATTCCGAACTTTTTCCCGACGAAAAAGGGGGGAGCTGCGAACCCGGGATCGTATGGGTCGCTTTCGACCGGAATCAAAACGGAAAACCGGATGAGGACGAATGGTACGAACTTGCGGGAAGTGAATATTACAAGCCCGAGACACTCAAAAATTATGAAATAACTTATTCCCGTCCGGACGACTCGAAAATACCTGTACCGGACAAAGATCAATCCCTAAGCGACGTAACCTATATCCCCTGGATAGATAACAGAGGAGGGAGCGGATATGTATCGAAAAACTATTCACACACCCAGAATTACTATCCGCAATGGATAAAAGAAGACAGAATGGTATTTACAGGAACAAAATTGGCAAACAATGCTGTAGATAAAGCCGGAGACGGAAGTTATTATATGCTTTACGCTTATGACTGGGGGTATGTAGATAACCATCCTAATAACCTGACCGACCTTAATAGCTTCGATATAGACTGGGCCGTAGATACACAGGGAAATAAAGTACATTTGCCGGGGGTAGATTTTATAAAAGTATGCACAGCTATAAATCAATATTGCGGACGAATCGGAGAAATCTCTACCGAAATCATCCGTGCACAGGATTTACATATTAAAATTAACGATCCTGTCATACCCTATCCATAAATAATATAAAACATCAGATATGAAAAAAACAATTACCCTTTTATGTATTCTTTTAATAAGCGGTCTTTTCCCCCGACTGATATTCGCCGGGAAAAATATTCCGTTAAAAGAAAGCGATATCAGTGAAAACTATACGCAAGGTGTATTTATTCTGAACGAAGACTGGTATGGACATCAAAACGGCACAATTAACTTTTTGACTGACGACGGAGATTTTTACTACCGTATTTTCCAAAAAGAAAATCCAGGTCAGGAACTGGGTTGTACATCGCAATTCGCCACCATATACGGAGGGAAAATGTACATTTTATCTAAACAAGAAAAAGACCCCGGAGCAGCCATAACCGGTTCCCGATTAGTTGTATGCGATGCTGTTACCATGAAATGCCTGAAATCGTTCGAAAAAATCGCTACCGATAGCGAAAATAAATCTATTGCCGATAGCCGAGCCTTCTTGGGAGTAAATGAACATACCGGTTATATCGGTACCAGTAACGGCATATATTTATTCGATATAGATAATCTGGAAATCGGCCCGGTCATAGAAGGTACCGGAGGAAGTGCTACAAATACGTATTCTAACCAGATAGGGAATATGTTACGAGTAGAAAATCGGGTTTTTGCCGTTCACCAATCTGAAGGTATTTTAGTTATCGATGCCACGACAAACAAAATAGAAACGATTATCAAAGGACATTACGGATCGATTATTCTGAGCCTCGACGGCAATCTCTGGATTAGCGTTTGCGATAAATCGAACCTGATAGGTAATGCCAACCCTGTACCGATCCTGAAAAAACTCGATCCTTACACTCTCGAAATTAAAGATATCGCCCTTACTGATGAAACGGCGATTCCCAATTCTTGGTATGCCTGGACTGCTGACGGATTTTGTGCAAGTGCAAGAGAAAATAAATTATACTGGAGAAATAACGGATCGGGCATGTTCAACGCTCAAAAAATATACTGTTTCGATATCGCGACCGAGAGCATTACAGAAGTATTCGACGCTTCGAAGTTAGGAGACTGGATTATCTACGGTACCGGTTTCCGCATCGATCCTGAATCCGATGATTTGTATATATCTCTTTATCGCGGAAATCAAAGTCAAATATACGAAACCGTAAGACTGACCCCTTCCACCGGAAATATTCAGGAATATGAAATGATCGAGAATTACTGGTTTCCGGCTATGCCTGTTTTTCCCGATAACGAACTACCGGTATTATCAGCCGATTTCCCTTCGAAAATAATTTTAACGAATGAAAATCCTTTGTTCAAAATATCTCTGCAAGGATTGGTCACTGATGAAGACAATCTCGACGCAGCCATCGTCACGACCATAACCGAAATCGATCCGGTGGAAAAAATCAATGCAACGATAAAAAACGGTTATCTGACAGTTTCCTCTAAAACAGGTGGAAACTACTCCGGAGAAGTAACTCTTAAATTCAACTCTAATGGGAAAATACTCACCCACAACATACCGGTAGAAGCGATAGAACTTACCGACGGTATCGATGCAAACGGCATAGAAAAAGTAATCGTTTACCCAAATCCGGCAACGGATTATCTGTATATAAAAACAAATACAGATAAAACAGTACGTATTTTCGATATCAGCGGTCGACTGCTAAAAGTAATGCAGATTACCTCTGAAGATAACCAAATCATCATATCGGAATTACCGGCCGGTATATATCAGATATACATTTCGGGAACTAAAGAAACAACCCGAAGTATGTTTATTAAAAAATAAATAATAAGGCAACAGGTTCTGTACTTTCGGAGGAAAGGAAGAATAATAGGGAATCGGGTGAAAATCCCGAACAGTCCCGCTGCTGTAAATTTCATTAAAATGCACCGAGTCAAAAATGCCACTGGGAAAATTCCCGGGAAGGCAGACCAGTTGCGGAAATAAGTCAGAAGACCTGCCTGTATGCTTATTCATCAACAGCTTTCGAGGAAAGAGCTATTGTTGAACATCCCATATTTTATTCGGAATAAGATATTTCATGTTCTTCGGGCTCTTCCCTACGATGCTTATATAAGAAAAGCCATAACTAAATTATATTATTAAACTAAAAAAAGAACATGAAAAAAATCTACTTTTTGTTGGCTTCATTCTTGCTCTGTATCGGATTACAGGCTCAACAAACGCCAACTACCGTACAAGGTCATCCGTATGACTTTAGTAGGGTAAAGACACAAACTCCGGTGAAGAAACCCGGAAATTTAAAAGGACAGACCGACCTCTCGTTTACAATGGACAAAATCGAGAACTGGACCGGAAAAGGTGCAAAAAGAGCCGCATTAGTCGTACAATGGTTTATCGACAAAGGTGAAAAAGTCGATACCGTCGCCTTAGTATGGGGATATCGCTGGGATGGTGAAGCTACCGGTGCGAATATGATAGAAGCTATTGCCAAAGCCGACCCGCGCTTCTATATTTTAGGCCTTCCCGGTACGCAATACGGCATGGCGGTAGGTGGAATCGGTTATGATGCCGACAAAAAAGGAGAAGTCGCACTGATCAGAAACGGTATCACTAAGGTGGAACTGGAACAAGGGGTTTTTAATACCTCGGGGTATGATTTCGATGACTATGAAGCGGCCGATCCCAACGACTATTTTTTCAGCGGATGGCTCAGCAAAGGATTTTGGAATTATCGCTATAGAGATAACGAAACTAAGATTTTTGAAAATTCAAATATCGGGGCATCGAGTCGTTTTCTGGTTGACGGAAGCTGGGATTTATGGGTACCCTCCATTAATTTTTCATTTATTACGGACGAATCGGTATGCAGTAAATTTACCCCGGCACCGGCAGTTCCCGAAGACGAAAAACCGATCGACTATAAACAGGGAATGTTTCTCTTAAACGAAGATTGGTTCGGACATTCAAACAGTACCATCAATTTTCTCGATGCTGATGGAAAGTGGAACGATCGTGTCTTTAGAAGAGAAAACCCGGGAAAAGAATTAGGTTGTACCAGCCAGTTCGGAACTATATATGCAAATAAAGTGTTTATCGTATCGAAACAAGCTAAAGACAACAGTTCTGAAATCACCGGAGGCAGGCTCACTGTAGCCAAAGCTTCTACACTAAAATCTCTCGCACAATTCGAAACGGTAGGTGATGGTGACGGACGAGCCTTTGTCGGAGTCGATGATAATACCGGTTACGTATCTACCACGAAGGGAATTTATCTTTTCGATATTGCAAACCTACAAATCGGAAACATTATCACCGGAACTGAAGATACCGAATCTAATGTCATGTTACGTGCCGGAGATTACGTCTTCGCAATAAATAATACGAAAGGGATATTAGTAATCGATCCTCAAAACCATACGATAACAAAAACCATAGAAGGATCTTATAGTTCGATTATACAAAGTTCCGATGGTTCTGTTTGGGCCAGTGTAAAATCAACTGCCGAATTATTAAAAATAAACCCCTACACGCTCACTACCGAAAATGTAACGATACCAGCTGCCGTAGCAACTAATTTTGCATGGAATCTTCCCGCATTCTGGGCCAGTAACAAAACAAACACCTTATACTGGAAAGCTTCGGGAACGACCCTATACAAATACGAAATAGGAAGCAGCGAACCCTCGAATACGCCGTTTATCGATATTACCGGTAATGAAGGCGGTTATTCGATGTACGGAACAGGTTTCCGCCTCGACCCCGAAACAGAAGATATCTACTTAGTATTAAATAAAGGATGGGAGAATAATGCTACTGTATGGAAATACGATATTAACGGTACAAAACAGGCCGAATACCCTTTAGAACAATACTATTGGTTCCCTGCTATGCCGATATTCCCCGACAAATACGAACCTGTTATTTCGAAAGAAATGGTATCGAAAATCGTTATCGACAAAAACAGCGAACCGTATACTTATGCTCTGGACGGATTGGTAAGCGATGATGATAATCTGAACGCCGGAATCATAAAAACTCTTACTTATAATGAAAATGAGTTCTTTACAGCCGTTATAAATGCCGGAAATCTTATTATTACCCCCAAAACGACTGCCGGAAAAGAAAACATTACACTGAAATTCAATTCTAATGGTAAAACCGTCAACAAAACTATTTCGGTTGCAATAACCGAAGCTCCCGTTATTACCGCACAACCGGAAAGTGTAGAAGCTGTCATCGATGAAAAAGCGACTTTTAAGGTTACGGCTACAGGGGGTGAACTCACTTATCAGTGGTATGCTAACGGAGAAGAGATTAAAGGTAAAACTTCATCGACTTACAGCGTAACAGCCGGCGACGAAAATAACAACACCTCACTGTATTGTATCGTTAAAAATGAGTCTGGCGAAACAAAGAGTGAAACGGTTATACTAACCACCAAATACATCGTACCCGAAATTACAAAACAACCGGCATCGATCGAACGTACCGTCGGTGGATGGACTGCCGCCCAGTTTAACGTAACGGCTCGCGGGGGAAATCTTACCTACCAGTGGTATAAAGACGAGGTAGCGATAGAAGGAGCTACGACAGCTCGATATTCTATTGCCGGATCAAATTTGAAACTAACCGATGCAGGAAAATATTACTGCGCCGTAACCAACTCCTTAGGTACCACTAACTCAGATATAGCTATACTCACTGTTAAACCGGCTAAACCGTCGATCACAGAACAACCGACGGCGGTAAATGTCAGTGAAGGAGAAACGATAACCTTATCGGTAACCGCTAACGGTGAACTTGTTACTTACCAATGGTATAAAGATGAAGTAGCGCTGGAAAGTAAAACCTCGGACAAACTAATTATCGAGTCTGCTTCTTTAAATGATGCAGGTAATTATTATTGTACCGTCTCTAACGTTTCAGGGTCAGTTACCAGCAATAAAGTAGAGGTTAAAGTAACCCCGAAAGCTCCTGAAATTACGGCACAACCGGTTGACGTATCGGTGAAAGAAGGAGAAAAAATTTCCCTCTCTATAGAAGTTACAGGCACAGATATCTCTTATCAATGGTTTAAAGACGAAGTTGCCATCGCTGACGCTGCCTCCAATATATTTGAAATTGCTTCCGCCACAAAAGACGATGCAGGTGAATATTACTGTGTAGTAACAAACACTACCGCTTCTGTCACCAGCGATAAAGTAAAGGTTACCATAAATAATCTCGACGGATTAGATGCTACCAAAGCCAGAATTGTACAAGTATTCCCCAATCCAGCCGTATCGTATATCAACGTAAAGGCAGCCATAGGAAGCCGTATCTCGATCATCGACAATAAAGGATCGCAAATACTGGAAACTTTACAACAGAGCGAAACAGAAACGATCAATATAGAAGGATTAAGCAACGGCGTTTACTTTATACGTATCATCGGAAATAATCAGGCACAAGTAGTAAAACTGATCAAACGATAAGGTCCCTAAATTCTGATAAAAAAACCGGCGTTCTTCAATGCCGGTTTTTTTATCATTTTACAAGAATTACTTCAATTCCAATAATCCTATTTGCATATAATCCTGTAACATGTCACGAGGTTTCACCACTTCATCATTCCATACCACAATGTCGATATCGAGAGGAATCTCTCCTTGCCGCTTCGAATCAGGATGCCGTCCAGCCGCTTTTTCCATCTCTTTGAAACGTTCCCTCAAATGATCGAAATCCCACTCCGTTTCGATAATTCCCACACAATTATGATAATTAGGCTGGGGTATACTACTTACCGGAACCGTCTCATAACATGAAGAAAACTTAGCGGAAACCGTTATGGCTTTTATCTCCTGACAACTTTTCTTTACAAGCAGCATCCCTCCTTTAATATTAGACGCCAACCCTATAATCGCCCGATTTATTTTCATATTTCTTTCATTGTAAGTTGTACCCTCTTTCTATCTCTATCTACACCAATTACTTTAACTTTTACATGCTGATGTAAAGATACGACCTCGGTCGGATCGGAAACGAAACGATCGGCCAACTGAGAGATATGTACCAAACCGTTCTCTTTGATTCCGACATCGACAAAACATCCGAAATTCGTGATATTAGTCACTATACCGGGTAATACCATACCTTCACGAAGATCATCAATCGTTTTTACCGAAGGATCGAATTCGAATACCCGAATACATTTTCTGGGATCTCGCCCGGGTTTGTCGAGTTCTTCCATGATATCATTCAAAGTGGGAAGTCCCACCGTTTGCGAAATATATTTTTCGAGATTCAAAGACTTTCTCAATTCTTTTTTCACAATCAAGTCTCCGACGGTACAGCCGAGATCACGGGCCATTTGTTCCACAACAGAATAACTTTCGGGATGTACTGCAGAATTATCCAACGGATTTTCAGCATCCTGTATTCGTAAAAAACCGGCCGATTGTTCAAAAGCTTTTTCACCCATACGAGGAACCATCATCAATTCTTTACGAGACGCAAAAGGTCCGTTTTTACTGCGATAATCTACAATATTCTGAGCCAATTGAGGCCCGAGGCCCGATATATAAGTGAGAAGATGTTTACTGGCCGTATTTACATTTACACCTACCTTATTGACACAATTTTCGACAGTCTGGTCGAGCGACTTTTTTAACTTCACCTGATCTACATCATGTTGGTATTGCCCGACTCCGATCGATTTAGGATCTATTTTAACTAATTCGGCCAAGGGGTCCATTAAACGACGGCCGATCGAAACCGCCCCGCGTACCGTAACATCATAATCTGGAAACTCTTCTCTCGCCACTTTAGAAGCAGAATATATAGATGCTCCGTTTTCGCTCACGACAAAAACCTGTACCGAACGATCGTATCGTAAATTAGTTATAAACTGTTCAGTTTCACGGCTCGCCGTACCGTTTCCGATCGCAATCGCTTCGATATTATAAGCCTCTACCAATTTGACAATTTTACGAGCGGATCCCGAAATATCTTGTTTGGGAGGATGTGGATATATCGTTTCGTTATGCAACAGCGTACCTTGAGCGTCGAGGCAAACGACCTTACATCCGGTACGATATCCCGGGTCTATTCCCATTACTCTCTTCTGACCCAGAGGAGGAGCTAATAATAACTGTTTGAGATTTTCAGCAAAAACACGTATAGCTTCATCGTCGGCGCGTTCTTTAGATATGGCTGAAAATTCGGTTTCGATAGAAGGCTTCAATAATCTCTTATAACCATCTCTGACAGCATCTGAAACCTGAGCCGATGAAGCGGAAGCTCCTTTTACATATTGTCCCTCGAGGCGATCGATACATACTTCATCGACGGTATCGATCGAAACTTTCAAAAATCCTTCTGTTTCACCACGCCTTATCGCCAGTAAACGATGAGACGAACAGCGTTTCAAAGGTTCACTCCAATCGAAATAATCTTTATACTTAATACCCTCTTCCTCTTTTCCTTTTACCACTTTCGACGTGATTACGGCTTCTTTACGAAAGACAGATCTGACAAGATTACGAGACCGCTCGTTTTCGCTTACCCACTCGGCGATAATATCACGTGCTCCTTTTAAAGCCTCATCAACATCTTTTACATCTCCTTTCACAAAAGAAAGCGCACGTGTTTCGGGTTCTCTTTCAGTCTGTATCATCAATATTTTCGCCAACGGTTCGAGACCTTTTTCACGAGCAACTTCAGCTCGTGTACGACGGCGCGGTTTGAAAGGCAAATATATATCCTCCAATTCGGTCGTATCCCAGGTATTTTCAATACGAGCTCGTAATTCGGGAGTCAGTTTTTCCTGTTCCTCAATAGTCAACAAAATCGTCTGCTTTCTTTTCTCCAACTCGCATAATTTATCATACCGGTCTTTTATATCCCCGATCTGTACTTCATCGAGAGCTCCTGTTACCTCTTTACGATAACGACTTATAAAAGGTATCGTAGCTCCTTCAGAAAGCAAAGCGACCGTATTTCCGACCTGTCGTTCTCCTATTCCGAGACTCTTCGAGATCAATTGACAAAAAAGTGTATTCATATTATATTATTATTCTCTTTTTTATGGAAAGGAATCTCGATCTGGAAACCGGCAATATCCTTTTCATCGGTATCGTGACTTACATAAATAAAAAGAATACTGCGTTCTTTCCTCAGATCGGTTATATATTTTATAATTTTTTTCTTGCATTCCTCATCTATTCCGGTAAAGGGTTCGTCAAATAGCCACAATGTCGAAGGATACAATAATGCCCTCGCCAATGCGACCCGTTGTTTTTCACCTCCGCTTAAAGTATCAGGCATACGGTTTCCATATCCCTCCAAATCCATTCTCTTCAGTATCTCTGTCGACATTCTGACAGCCTCTGATTCGGTATACGATCCCAAAAGAGGAAGCATAAGATTCTCCCCTACCGTAAACCAAGGAAACAAACACGGGTGTTGCGGTAGATAAGATATTCGATGGTTTCCGGTATTTATTTTTCCCGAGTCGATTTTTTCCAAACCGGATAACATCTTCAACACCGTCGTTTTACCGACTCCAGAAGCACCGGTTATACAACAAACACCGTCAGGTGGTATCGTGAAAGAAATATTTTCAAATAACAAATGCGGCTCATGCTTCACTCTCTCATAAGTTTTAGAAACATTCTCGAATGTGATAGCTGAATATACAGGAATTAAAACATTCTTTCTATTAATTTTAAAACGCAAAGGGAAGGTATAACAGCTTATCCTCCTCAAACAAATTTCGATTAAATAACTCAACAAAACGGCAATAATCGTCCACGACACCAGTTCGGGAATCTCGATAAATCCGTGAGCTTCTTTAATAGCGACTCCGATGCCCCACTGAGGTTGAGCCAACACTTCACCGATAATAATCGCCTTCCAACCGATACCCGATGCAGAAACAAGCCCACTAAAAAGATAAGGACGTAAAGCCGGATAAACAACATATTTAAAACGCCTCCCCCTATTCATTCCGAATATCGTCGAAAATTCGACTATACCTGGCGACAAATTCCGATAACCGGTTTCGATATTCTCGGTAAGAATCGGAACCATCGTAACCAGCGCCATAACAAACGGAATATATCCCGGACGCAACCATATAAGAAATAATAAAATAAACGATATTACCGGTATCGACCTTAACAAAGAAAGAAACGGCTGTATATAGGCTTTCAGAAATATACCGTAAGACATTACACGTGCCAGAAAAACAGACACAACCAATGATACCCCCATACCCGCTAACCCGCGTATAAAAGTAAAAAATATCGCATCGAAAAAAAACGGAGATATTACAATATCGTAAAAAGAGGAAAAAAGAGAAAACACTCCCGGAAATAAATGCGGGTTACCCATGGTTATAGATAACCATTGCCACCCTGCCAGAAGTGTCAGACAAGAACAAATAACGGCTACATATATCTTTACTTTCGCACTCATCCGTTACAAGCCGGTCTTTGAAAGGATATAAAAATCGATATCGGGAACTTTTCCTCCTATCGCTTTCGGCTGATAAAGATACAGTATATTCAGTAAATCTCCTACTTCTTTATAAATATTCGATGCGTGTTGATATCGGATACCACATCTCGAGATTACATCATGAGCTGTAGATTTATCCGGAATAAGACGTTTCAACACCATTAACCCTTTTAAATGGTCATCGGCATGATTAACTTTCGTACATAATTTTTCGAACAAACGGTTCAATTCTTCTGAAATTTCCGGTTCGTTTTTTAACCGCTCATGCAACATCAATGCAGTTTGCGGAAAACCTCTCGATGAAAAAGAATTGGCAAGATCGTAACGAATATACAACATACTATCTCTACTTAAAACCATAGAAACAAACGGCTCCGGCAGTATGGCATCGGTTACGGTTTCACCCAATAATCCTTGTACAATTGCCTGTGGCGTATCATAAACATAAGACCGAGAAAAATTCTTTACCGACGAAAAGGAATCCTTTGTTAACAAATACGAGAGTAAAATATCGGGGGTAGTACCCTGTCCGAATAAATGTATCTTAGGAAATGGCTGCGGCTTATCTCCCTCGCGACGGGAAACCCAAAATAAATTGCCCCATACCGGACATCCCAGATAATTATAAGGTAGCCCTTTATTGTATAAATTAGCTGCAGTAGCGACCGGCAATGCTACAAGGTCTGCCTTCTCCTTTATCATCAACGCTTTCACCTGTTCGGGATTATCATACAAGGCAACTTCGAGAGCACGTCCGTTAATCCGGTAACAGCTATCGAGTAAAGGATACAAGGCTATTGCTGAAGGCCCTTTCAACAAAGCGACACGAATAATACGGGATTTTTCTTTTTTATGGGAACAACCGAGCAGTACAACTATTAAAACCGAAAAAAGTATAAATAACCGTTTTTTCATTTCACCGACTTTAAGGTGATAAATGTAATATCGGGTTGCGTCCCTATACGTATAGGTAAAAGTACATAACCGGTTCCTTCGTTTACATACAGGTATCGGTTCTCCTTTTCATACAGACCACCCCACTCCGGATATTTCATCCCGGCAGGTGAGTATTTCCACTGCCCTAAATGCTGTTTAATCTGCATGGCATGCGTATGTCCCGATAAAGTGAGATCGATATTCGTTTCAGGCAATACTTCGGCTTGCCAGTGAGTAGGATCGTGTGTCATGAGTATTTTAAAATATTCATCTTCGAGATCGGGATACGCCTTGTGTAAGTCGCCGTAACGCGGGAAAGGAGGCTTGCTCCAGTTTTCCACACCGATCAGCGCAATAGAATCGTTACCCCGTCGCAAATAAACCGACTGGTTGTTCAACAAATTCCAGCCCATCGACCGTTGTCCCTCTTTTAAAGATTCGAGATTCTTTACTTTATCGAGCGGATTAGGCCATCTTACATAATCTCCATAATCGTGATTCCCCAATACCGACCATACGCCATCGTGCGCTTTCAGTCTCGAAAGAACTGGCATAAAACGAGGCAGTTCAGAAGCGCGCCTATTCACAAGATCGCCTGTAAACAAGATAAGATCGGGCTGTAAAGCGTTTATTTCATCTACAAAACGAGAAATAAAGGCCGTATCTCTCCCATAATTTTCGAGATGAGTATCAGAAAACTGAACGATTTTGTAACCATCGAAAGAAGCCGGTAATTTTTCGGAATTTATAACGACTTCATGAACGATCGGGTGGGTACGATCATAAAAAGCGCCCCATAACATAGCTCCGAACACATACATTCCCAGAATACCTCCGATAATAGAGCCGATCCAATTTTTTTTACGTTTAAACAGCAAAGGAAGGTAATCGAAAAGCGAAACTATAAAATAACCGATGCGGGGCATATAAACCGTAAAATAAATAAACAAAAACCACATAACAGCCCACGAATGCCGCCCGTCGAAATTACTTTTTATAATAATCGACATAAATAAAAATCCGAGTTGCAGCAAAATACTGCTTCCCCAGAATATCATACGTATCGAGAACCGGCTCATCCACCGTAAAATGATACGTCGATAAATATAATAATCGACCCCTACATTAAATAAAAGCAGCAATATAAAAACCAAAGGAAGTAATTTCATAACCGTATTTTTGAGACTGCAAAAATAAAAAAAATTCGTGCTCCGGCAAAAATACATCTTTTAATGCCTTTCCCAGTGCCGGGGGAATCCCTTGATTCTGCCTCAGGATGACAGTCGTTTTTTGTCATCCTGAATAGGTACTTGTCATTGTTTATTATCCCGCACACAGCGTACGTTCGCCAATGTAGTTTTCTTGTCGCGGGCATAGAGATACACTAGCCTATTGGGATAATAGTTAATCGTGCTAGCATACGCTGTCCAGGCTGTTGTCGGGCTGGCTTCGGTAGCCATCCAGAAGGTTTCGGTATCGAGACTGCTGCCGAATTTCAGTTTTTCCCATATTTCATTCACATAATAAGAATAAGATGCTACGATTACACGGAACTCCGAGGCCCGGGGCAAGCGCCAGTTGGTGAAACCGCCGCCCCGGTATTTGCGGCACAGTTCTTTAGCGATGAGCGCCCCGTCGGCTCCTTCCCAGGGCACCGGTATGGTGCTTACATCCTGCTCGGTCATAAAAAAGTCTCCCGACGGCGGTTCGTCTTGATACACATTCTTATCGCCGGCGTATTCTGTCCAACCCGGATATTTCGATGTATGTTTTTTCAAACCGTCGATATACAACCCGTTGTTGCCGAGGGCTACCGTAGAAAGCCAACTCTCGTACAAATGTGCGGGAGTGACATATCCGGTGGAAGGGAAATCGCTCCATCTTGAATTATTTGTCATTTTTTCTGCACCGTTCATCCGTATCCCCTTCACGCCGGTGGGCGGTATGCCGAAGTCGCCATCTCGGTTGACGGTATTCCAATCGGAGAGGATGAGCCGCATGGCCGTGTTGTCGTACACCACGTTGTAGGTATTTATATACCCTTTCGCAAACCCGTAATAGTCTTTTCCGCCCCGTTGCTCGTGGTTGAGGTGGTTGCGCCGCAGGGAAAATATCTTTTTCTTACCGTTCACCGTAAGCGCGATTACCACCGTTTCGTCTTTGAGCGTGTCGCTCATAAAGGCCGGTACGAAAA
>NZ_JANDHW010000009.1 GCF_024330105.1 Coprobacter tertius | reverse complement strand
AGCTCTTCAGGTAGGACTTGAACCTACGACCCTCTGATTAACAGTCAGATGCTCTAACCGACTGAGCTACTGAAGAAGTTTGCATTTCTTTAAAAATGCAGTGCAAAAGTAATGTGTTATTTCCAATTATGCAATATATTTGCAAAAAAAATTTCGATCAGACTCCAAACTTGATATAATTCCGGGTTTGGAGATTTTATTGTGTCAAATTAAAATTACATGAAGGTATTAGGACTGGGAAATGCCCTTACGGACGTGCTGGCCATATTAAGTTCAGACGAATGCATACATGAAGTAGGCTTGTTTAAAGGCGGTATGCAACTTATCAACGAAGACAAGTTATTGAAAATAATGGCTATGTTCGAAGATTTCGATACTTTTTTGGCCACCGGTGGTTCGGCGGCTAATGCTGTTTCGGGATTGACTCGGATGGGGGTACCAGGCGGGTTTATCGGCAAGGTAGGGCACGACAGTTATGGCCGGTTTTATAAAGAAGATCTTCGGAAGAACGGAGTGGAACCTTATCTGCTCAGTAGCGATATTGCATCCGGATGCGCTATGACGATGATTACGCCGGATGGAGAACGCACTTTCGGAACATATCTCGGTGCTGCGGCTACTCTTTCACAAGAAGATTTGCATCCTGCAATGTTCGAAGGGTATGATTTATTACATATCGAAGGTTATCTTGTGCAAGATCCTCTCATGATACGGCGTGCAGTACAACTTGCCCAGGATGCCGGATTGAAAATATCGCTCGATATGTCGAGTTATAATATCGTTAAAGAAAATCTCGATTTTTTCGAAGAACTTCTTGTCCGTTATGTAAATATTGTTTTTGCTAATGAAGAAGAGGCTTATGCTTATACGGGATTAGAACCTGAGGATGCCGTAAAAATACTTGCCAAACAGTGTGAAATAGCGGTTGTGAAATGCGGAGCGCAAGGTTCGGTTATTTGCCGGGGAGAAGAAGTAGCGCATGTTTCGGCTACCCGTAGTAAATGTGTGGATACGACAGGTGCGGGAGATTTGTATGCTGCAGGTTTTTTGTATGGTCTTTCGTGTGGTTATTCTCTTGAAATAGCCGGGAATATAGGTTCGATATTATCCGGGGAAGTGATCGAAGTAATCGGAACGAAGATGGATGATGCTCGTTGGGCTGAAATAAAGTTAAAAGTACAAGCGCTTTTTAATAATTGAATTTCATATTTACTACCTTAGCCATAGGTATAAAAATTTTATAAAATACATTATGATAAAATCGAATTATTTGCATAAAACCGTTGTAGGACTTTTTATCCTGTTTTTTATTTTACCGGTTCGTGCAGAAGGTCCTGATAAAAAAAATTTCGATATAGCTAAAAATCTGGAGATTTTGAATGCTCTTTATAAAGAGCTAAATATGTTTTATGTAGATTCTATCGATACAGAGGCCACGATAGGTAGGGGAATACGGGCGATGTTGGCAGGTCTCGATCCTTATACCAATTATATTCCTGAATCGGAAAGAGAAGATTTTCGCACGATGACTACGGGTGAATACGGTGGTATTGGTGCACTAATACAAACAAGAGAAAAAGATACTTATATCTCTGAACCTTATGAAGGTATGCCTGCACAGATCGCGGGTTTGAAAGCAGGGGACAAAATAATCTCGATCGACGGTAAATCCGTACACGGTCTCGAGTCGGCTACTGTGAGCGATATGCTGAAAGGGGTTGCAAATACAACGGTAAAGGTGGTTGTGGAACGTCAGGGTGAAAAAGAGCCGATCAAAAAAGACATTATACGTAAGAAAATACAAATTAATTCGGTTCCCTATTACGGTGTAGTAGGAGAAAATACCGGATACATTTATTTGTCGAGTTTTACTGATAAATCTGCGTCAGAAGTGAAGAATGCGTTACTCGATCTGAAAAATAACAAGAAAATAGGTTCATTGATTCTCGATCTGCGAGAAAACCCGGGCGGTATTCTCGATGAAGCGGTAAAAATCGTCAATTTTTTTGTGCCTAAAGGTAAGGAAGTTCTTTCTACACGAGGAAAAGTTAAACAATGGGATCGTACTTATAAAACGACTCAGGAACCTATCGATACAGATATTCCTCTGGTGGTATTGGTAAGCAATGGATCAGCTTCGGCGGCCGAGATTGTGTCAGGTGCATTGCAAGATCTCGACAGAGCCGTTATCGTGGGAGATCGTACCTATGGAAAAGGATTGGTGCAAACGACACGTTCTCTTCCTTATAACGCAACACTGAAAGTGACTACGTCTAAATATTATATTCCAAGCGGACGCTTGATACAGGCAATCGATTATTCTCACCGTAATGCCGATGGAAGTGCGCGGGCTATTCCTGACAGTCTGACAACCGCATATAAAACGGCTAATGGAAGAATCGTACGGGATGGCGGTGGAATAAAACCCGATTTCGAGTCGAAAGAAAAGCGAAAAGGAAATATCTGTTATTATCTTGTTAGAGATATGCTTACTTTTGATTTTGCTACCGATTATGCACGCAAACACAAAACTATCCCTCCGGTAGAGGAATTTACCCTTACCGATCGGGATTTCGATGATTTTAAGGCGTTTGTAAAAAGTAAAGATTTTAAATATGATCGGCAAAGCGAGAGAATACTGAAAGATTTGCGTGAAATGGCCGAATTTGAGGGTTATTCGGATGAAGCAAAAGAAGAATTTTCAGCTCTTGAGAAGAAACTTACTCATAATCTCGATCATGAGATGGATACTTTTAAGAAAGATATAATGGATATTCTTACGGTGGAAATCGTAAAGCGCTATTATTATCAAAAAGGTGAGATAATGCAATCTATTAAGGATGATGCCGATATTAAGCAGGCTGTAGAAATACTCGATAATAAAGATTTGTATGAAAAGACTCTGAATATGAACGGAGTAAAGGAAAGCGATAAAAAATAAGTTTTGCACATGAATATAAAACGTGGGCACCCGTTGCGTTTGTTTCGCTTTTGTCCCAAATGCGGATCGGCTCGTTTTATAGAGAATAACGGCCACTCTAAACGATGCGAATCCTGTGGATTTACTTACTATTTCAATCCCAGAGCGGCGGTTGTTGCCGTGATATTAAATGATGAAGGCGAGATTCTGGTATGCCGCCGGGCTAAAGATCCGGCAAAAGGTACACTCGATTTGCCCGGAGGGTTTACCGAGTCGTATGAAACCGCAGAAGAGGCAGTTAACCGAGAGGTAAAAGAAGAAACGGGATTGGATATAGTGCAAACACGTTATTTGTTTTCTTTACCGAATGTTTATACTTACTCGGGTTTCGACGTACATACTATGGACCTCTTTTTTGAGAGCCGTGTCGTATCTTCAGAAAATCTTGAAGCACGAGATGATGTGGCCGAATGCTTTTTTATTCCGTTCGGCGACATAAATCCCGAAGATTTCGGGCTGGCGTCGATTCGTGCGGGAATTAAAAAAATTATAACAAGTAAGGATTTGTTGCAGTGTTTTTGAGGTTATCATGACAATGGTTGTTTCCCGGCTGTAATATAAGCCTGACTGATGTAATCTCGACCCGACGCATTTTGGAATGCATGTAAACCGAATTTGGGCATAACGGAGACAAAGTGTTCCATGATTTCTGCTTGTATCGACTCATAACTCACCCAAACTTTATTAGCAGAGAAGCAATATATCTGTAAAGGAACTCCGTTGGCATCTGCTTCCAGTATACGTACCATCAGGGTAAGATCGTTATTGATAAAGGGGTGGTTTTGCAAATACATTGTCATATAGGCTCTGAATACTCCCAGATTAGTTTCGATAGTTCCGTTTACCAATCCGGCAGGATTTTCGGTATTGGCAATCTTCCCCGCTTGCTGTTGTTCTTGTTTACGGGTAATATAATCGTTGAGGTAATCTATTTTTTTATAGTCTTCGAGCATTTCCGGGGTGCAAAATTTTATGCTGTTGATATCTATCGTATAAGAGCGCATGATACGTCGTCCTCCGGATTCTGCCATCCCCCGCCAATTCTGGAATGCACCCGAAATCAGGGAATAGGGAGGAATCGTGATAATCGTATTGTCGAAATTCTGTACTTTTACCGTATTCAGGGTAATGTCGATAACAACTCCGTTTACCATATCGCCCATGACAATCCAGTCGCCTTCCCGTATCATATCGTTCTCGGCTAATTGTACCCCGGCGACAAAACCCAAAATACTGTCTTTAAAAACGAGCATCAATACGGCCGCGAAAGCTCCCAGCCCTGTGATGAGATTCATCGGTGATTTGTTAATTAGCAGCGATACGATTCCGATGACGGCTAAACCTACGATGATTCCTTTTGTGACCTGTAAAAGTCCTTTGAGCGGACGGTCGCGCATGGTGTCGCTGCGGGAAAGAATATGCCACAAGGTGGTGAGAAACATATTCGTATACATCACGAAAGCGATAATAAGATAGATCCAACATATCCGTTCGATGATGGATAATAAATGCGGCGAGTTCTCGAATGCGAGAGGAAGTAATGAAATAATAACAAGGGGAGGTATGAGGTTAGCGATACGTGAAAATATTTTTCGATCGACCAATATTTTCAGTACGGCATTATGGCTTCTCGATAATAATCGACTAATGGTGTAATGTATGATAAACCGCATGATCCAGGCCAATGCGAAAGCTACGACAATGATAAGAACGACATAGATGAATTCTTCCCATTCATCGAGACGCCCGTGTGATACGCCTAACTGTTGGAGTATATTTTTAATTCCCTCGATAAGTGTCCCTGCAAATTTGCTTGATTTATCATCGATCCCGATTTCCATAGATTACTCTTTTTTCATACAACAACTTCGCGGCAAATGGGTTCAAATGAAAATCCACTGTAAAAAAGAGAATATTTTAATTCAGGATATTTGATTTTGTTACTACGAGTATTACAAGATAATTATTTATCTTTGTTTCGATTCGATACCTAAAACACAATAATAAAGAACAGATGCAACCCGAGATAAAAATGAAATCACCCCGGATTGAAGTTGCTGATGCTTTGCGCGGTTTTGCTGTCTTGGCAATTATTCTGATACACAATGTAGAGCATTTTAACTTGTATTTTCTGCCTGAATGGGAGCCGGAGTTTTTAAAAACTATAAACAGTTATGTTTGGGAGGGTATTTTCTTCTTTTTCGGTGGAAAAGCGTATGCTATTTTTGCATTACTATTCGGTTTTAGCTTTTATATACAGTTTAATAACCGTCAAAATGTAGGTAAAGATTTTTCAATGCGTTTTGCCTGGCGATTAGTATTGTTATTTTTATTCGGATTGTTTAATGCTGTTTTTTATCCCGGCGATATACTTTCGTTATATGCCATAGTCGGGTTTACGATAATTCCCGTGAGAAAACTGAATGATCGTATCGTAATGTTTATCGCTGCCTTTTTTATGTTACAGCCGGTAGAAATAGGAAAAATTGTTTATGCGCTGTTTCATCCCGATTTTGTACCTTCGAGCTCATTGGAATATCTGTGGAAAAATACGCTTTCCGGCCTGATGTCGGAATCGTTTCTTGAAACCGTTCGTATTAATCTTTTATATGGGGAACCTTTCAGTTTATTGTGGGCTTGGGATAACGGTCGTTTTTTTCAGACTTCTTCCTTATTTATGATCGGCATGTTGTTGGGCAGGAACAAGCGATTTCTATTTTCTGCGGAAAATATGAAGTTCTGGAAAAGAGTTCTTTTGATTGCAGTACTTGTATTCATTCCTGTTTATTTATTGAGGATGTATCTTTCGATCCCATCTTTTTCGGAGGGTGTCCGCATTCCTCTTACCGTGATTACCGGTTCTTTATCCAATGTATTCTTTATGGTAATACTGGTATCTTCTTTTATATTGTTGTGGTATGGCAGCCGTTTAAAAAAGGTGCAGTCACATTTGGTACAGTATGGGAGAATGAGTCTTACCAATTATATTACCCAATCGATATTGGGCTCGTTTATCTATTTTGCATACGGGTTGGGAATGTACCAGTATCTCGGATCATTATTCAGTCTTTTAACCGGAATCATAATTTTTGTCGTGCAACTCTGTTTTTGCAAGTGGTGGCTTAAACACCATAAACAGGGGCCGTTTGAAAGGCTATGGCATAATCTTACCTGGATAAACAGCAAATAAAAATTCTCTCAAGATCTACCCTATGATATATTTGCTTCTCGGGAACAATGAAAGGAGTTTTATCAATAGGTAAGAGGTAATAAATGTACTGATTGCGATACATGGCAGTTTCAGACCTACGCTGTCCCAGACAGGATTGAATATTTCGAAATAGAAATTCAATACCATTATATGTATCAGGTAAATACCGTAACTCAATTTGGATATATCCGTTATAATTTTTACCGGTGCCGAGAAAGGATTTTTGAAACGGATATCTTTAATCAGTAAAAACAATCCGAAACTCATTAGGGCCACATTTATGGTTTCGAATCCCCAGGTGAGTTCGAGGTCGGGTACGAGAATAACGGTTTTTAAGCGTGTTGCATAGCCTCCTGCAGTAACTAAATAGCCAGCTATAATACATAATAGGCTTACCGGAAGATGCCATTTTTTACGTTGCGACATATATTTTTTGATGTAAACGGCCAATATCATATAGCCTAAAAATCCAGAGAAATAATATAATAAAGGCGTATGGTTCCAAAAACATTCACCTAAAAATTCGGGGAAAATGAGATGAATGTAAGGAACGAATAGAGATAGAGCCCATATACATAAATAAAATTGCATCGATTTACGGGAGGCGTTCGCTATCCAGGGAGATATGATGGGTGCAAAAAGATAAAGACCGATAAGCATATAAATATACCATAAATGACCGATTTCGACACCAAAATTAATCCCGATTTTAAGAATGTTCAACCCTGTAGTTGCCAGGTCTGCCTGACCTCTGAAATATTGGTATATAGCATATAGTGCGCACCAGATTATGAACGGTACGACTACGCGAACGGTACGGCGTCGAAAAAAATCTTTCATCGGTTCTTTTACCGGTAAGAGGAAATAACCCGAGAGCATGACAAATAGCGGCACAGCGGTGCGGCAGAGCGAATTATAAATATCTACCCATAGTGGTCCACAGCCTTCGAGAATCATACCTCCGTTCCCTATATAATAAAATTCTCCCGCATGTACTTGTATGACCATGTAACATGCCAATACTCTTAAAATATCTAATCCGTGATTTCTCTTCGATAATGCGAGTTGCTTATCCATAATAATAGGTGATGATTTTGTTGTTACAAAGACGGGTGCAAATATAGTTTTTTATTTTTGTGTTTGCGACAGGCTGTATGTTTAGTTTATTTGGGTGTATTTAAAAACTTGCCAGCTACAAGAAGAATTTGTACTTTTGTTCACTCTTTTAAAGAGAAGTCAGAATTTGAAACTAACAAATAATAATATATGGCATTACAATGCGGAATAGTCGGTTTGCCCAATGTAGGTAAATCGACATTGTTCAACTGTTTGTCGAATGCGAAAGCACAATCGGCGAATTTCCCTTTTTGTACGATCGAACCCAATGTAGGTGTGATTACCGTGCCTGATGAACGGCTTAATAAATTGGCCGAACTGGTACATCCGCAACGTATCGTTCCTACTACTGTAGAGATCGTCGATATAGCCGGCTTGGTAAAAGGGGCCAGTAAAGGCGAAGGGTTGGGAAATAAATTTTTGGCCAATATACGCGAAACCGACGCGATATTGCATGTGCTTCGTTGTTTCGACGACGATAATATTACGCATGTCGACGGAAGTATCGATCCGGTAAGGGATAAAGAAATTATCGATTACGAGCTACAGCTGAAAGATCTCGAGACTATCGAAAGCCGTATATCACGTGTGCAAAAGCAGGCGCAAACGGGCGGAGATAAAAACGCGAAGCTTGTTTATGAAGTCCTCAGCCGCTATAAAGAAGCTCTCGAACAAGGTAAATCGGCACGTACGGTTACTTTCGAAACGAAAGACGAGCAAAAAATCGCCCGTGAATTATTTCTGCTGACCAACAAACCGGTGATGTATGTATGTAATGTCGATGAAGCGAGTGCCGTTACCGGAAATAAACATGTCGATCGGGTTCGAGAAGCCGTTAAAGACGAAGATGCGCAGATATTGGTCGTGGCTGCGAAGATAGAATCGGAAATCGCCGAGTTCGAGACGTACGAAGAACGGCAGATGTTCCTGAATGAAATAGGACTCGAAGAATCGGGCGTTTCACGTCTGATACGTTCTGCTTATAAATTGCTTAACCTCGAAACTTATTTTACCGCGGGAGTGCAAGAGGTGCGTGCCTGGACTTATCTGAAAGGCAGTAAAGCCCCCCAGTGTGCCGGCGTAATCCATACCGATTTTGAAAAGGGGTTTATCCGTGCCGAAGTGATCAAATACGATGATTATATTACGTTGGGCTCCGAAGCCGCATGTAAAGAAGCCGGAAAGATGAATGTAGAAGGAAAAGATTATGTCGTGCAGGATGGGGATATCATGCACTTCCGGTTCAACGTATAGTAATTATTTACATATAGGATTGGATTAACTTTTTTCTAAAATAGCATTTATTGCAAAAGGTAACGAACGGAAATAACGACTTTGTGAGAAGGCCGGAATTTCCGTTCGTTTTTTAGTTATCGCATCCTCCGTAAAGTATCCGCTTCTATTTTTGTCGCGGGAAATATTTCCCAAAGAATTAATTGAAAACCTGGCAAGCGCATGCCAGGCGATATACAGGCAAGGAGCCGACACTGGAAAATTTGAAGAACCTCAGTGCAGAGGACACGAAGAAGATATACCGAGGGGAGTATTGGGACAAGATAAATGCGGATGAAATCAAAAATCCCTCTTTGAGGCGATACATTTTCGATTTTCATGTTAATTCCAGTCCCGGGGCGGCAATCGGGAACCTACAAAAGGCGATTAATGAGACGGGAGGAAATGTAGCTGAAGACAACATATTGGGAAAAGAAACCATGGATGCTTTGACAATCATCCTAATCTGGAAGTATTATTTAATGCGTATAAAAAGAACAGAAGGCAGCATTTTCAAAATTTAGCTGAAGAGGAAGTGAGTCAAAGAAACAATATCAAAGGTTGGCTGAATAGAGACGACCGATTTACGTATATAAAATAAAAAATAGATATGAAACAACTGATAATTTTATTTGTAGTTATACTGTTTGTTTCCACCGGCTATGCCCAGGAATTCGGGGGGGTAAAACTATTCCGGATAATATGAAGCATCCCCTTTTATAATGGAATTATTAGGAAAAACTTCGTATAAGCCGGAATAGCATTTCAGGATTTTTGTTATACTTTTTTATATGTTGTTTATTTCCTCTCCGGTAGAGTTCCAGTTTATTTTCAATGAGCAATACATGATCATCGCCAGTATGATAAATAGCCCGATACTACCTACGAGTAAGGCAAATGTTTCCATTTGTATAAGAACAAACACATAAATATATAGTAGCAGTAGCAGCGCGCCAATTGTAGCCGCCGTTTTTTTTGCTTTTAGTATTCCTCCCAGATAAGAGGTGAGTAAAACGATGGTCATACAAGTTGCGATCGCATATGAAAGTGTAAAGTTGAAGTGTTCTGATAAGGCGACCAGCATAGTATAGAAGAGGCAGATCGCCAAACCGATAAGCAGGTACTGGAAAGGGTGAATATTTTTTTTCTGTAAAATTTCGGTAAAGAAGCAAATGACAAAGAAAAGAATGATAATCATAGATGCATATTTTACCGAACGTGTCGATTTTTGATATTGGTCGACCGGGAGTAATAGATTTGTGCCGAATGTCGATTCTTGTATCGATTCACTCCAGCTTTCTCCCGTAAATAATTGCGGATAGTTACGGTTCAGATCGAGAATCTTCCAGGTTGCTGAGAATCCCTTTTCGGTTACTTCTCTTTCTTCAGGAAGATAGGCTCCGTCGAAACTGGGAGTTGTACAGTTAGATTGCAATGTGGCGGTTGTAGTCGAGCCGATAGGGGTAAAGTCGATCTTTTCGGAACCTTTCAGGCGTAATTGTATCGAAAAAGGGATGTGAGTATCCGCATCGTTTTTTTCGTAGGAAACATTTAACGGGCTGGAAACTCCCGATGAAATAATGTCATCGTCTACCCCGGAATCGAAGCTGAGAGCCTGATTCCCGAATTTTCCGCTTACTTGTTCAGTGATCCCGCGCAAATCGGTAATTCCTATTACCAGGCGTGCTTGATTTAGGATCAGGTTTTGGGGGGAGATATTTTCTTTAATAAGTTTTTCTAAAGAAAAATTTCCCGATAAAGTAAGCTGCGTGCGATATACGACTATATCGTATAATCCTCTACGAAGATCTTCGGTTTCGACATTTCCTTCGATGTTTAAAAGTTCGGGTAGAATATAATAGTTGCTTTTTATTTTGCTGATGGTCATATCGCTATTCTGTATATTTTTATAATACGGTATAATGAGTATGGGGCCGTTAATCGTTTGCGGAGTACTCCATTTCTTCTGTACTTCTGAGATTGCCTCAGATGCTGTTTGACTTCTTTCTTCGATCAGGCCTTTTACCATTGTTACAGGAATCATAAGAACGAGGATAAGTACAGCAGTGAGTACAATTTTTAATGTAAGAGTACTTACCGGTGACTTTTTTCTTTTTGTTTTGTTTTCTTGTGGGGCAAATGACTGTGGTTCCATAATTTTGAGTATTAATATATTTGTAAAAGAACTTTGAAATGCAAAGTATATGCTTAAAAAAAATTATAATGGCCGGTTTTTAAGAAAATCTTCCAATGCTTTTAGGTGAATGGCAAAAGCTTCACGTCCTGCGGGAGTAATCACAAACCGGGTATTGGGTTTACGGCCGACAAATTGCTTGCGGCTTTCGATATATCCTGCTTCTTCGAGGCTTCGGGCATGACTGGCCAGATTGCCGTCGGTAAGACCGAGCAAATTTTTAATGGTTGTAAAATCTGCTGATTCGTTTACCGATAATATCGACATGATACCCAGTCTGGCTTTACTTTCGAATGCTCTGTTTATATGTTCGAGATCGATTTTCATCGCTTTTTACGATCGTATGTCAGATAGAAAAAAATACCGTAAATAATATGGAATAGGCCAAATCCGATTGCCCAGAATATGAGTCCGTAACCTTCGATAAAACTGTCGATTAAGCCGAGGGCAAGCTCGGCATATCCCAAATATCGAGTATTGGAATAGGTATATTTAGATCCGTTGATGAGTGCCAGTCCGTAAAAAATGAGCATGACGGAAGAGGTAAGTCCGTAATGTTGCTGAGATAGTAAGGCTGCGCAAAGAATGCCGCCAGCCAGCAGGGGAACAAAAAAGTTGATAAGCAATCGTTTTACGGTAGCGTCGAGTACCAGTTTTTGGTTTTCATGTCGAGCTTTTATCCAGGAAAGTAGGAATACCGTTATTAACGAAATCGCTAAAATGAACAAAGCGATACCCACTACGACCTGAAGCCTGAAAGGTGTATTTATCGCTACACTGGGTTTCCATAAAATATGATATAAGTAATAAACGGAAGCTGCCCCTAAAAGGGCATATATTCCGACAAAAATAGCCGAAAGGCCGCTTAGCGAAAGACATCTGGAAGATTTTTCCATCAGTTCTTTTATTTCGCTTAATGTATTTATTACTTCTTTTTTCTCCATGTTAAAAAGTTCTTTGATTTGCAAAGTAAATAATGTTTTTCTTAAAAACAAAATAATCGGAGAATTTTTTTTGTTTTTAAGATACCTATATATTGCTATATCGTTTATCTTTCTCTTATGTATGATATAATATTCAGGATCGAGCGAATTAAATTAAGATAATAACGGTATTGCCGGATTTTAGGGGTATATTGTGCCCAAAATGAAAAATAAGATAGCTATATGTAGTGATAAGCGATGTTTTATATAAGGAAATATTTCTTTAATTATTTGCATACTAAACAATATTGATCTAATTTTGCAATCACCAAAAACAGGTATATACTGAACACAAATAAAAATAACTTAAAAACTTAGAATCCTATGTGGTTATTGAACTCTTCGATCGGAAGAAAACTGATAATGAGTATATCGGGTCTCTTCCTCGTGCTGTTTTTATTGTTTCACATGTCGATGAACATAGCCGCCGTATTTTCTGAAACGGCTTATAATGCGATCTGTGAATTTTTGGGCGCTAACTGGTATGCGTTGGTAGGTACGCTCGTACTGGCAGCCGGCTTTATCGTGCACATTATTTACGCTCTTTGGCTTACGCTGCAGAACCGTAAGGCCCGCGGTAACGACCGTTACGCTGTAAACGCTACACCTAAAGGCGTTGAATGGTCGTCACAGAACATGTTTGTACTGGGACTTATCGTACTATTGTTCCTTGTATTGCACTTGACACAATTCTGGTACAAAATGCAGTTTAATGAAATTACCGGAGTGCTTCCCGAAGTAAATCCTCATGACGGGTATGCTTTGATACGTGAAACTTTCAGCAATATCTGGTTCGTGATTTTGTATCTGGTTTGGTTTGTAGCTATCTGGTTCCACCTTACTCACGGTTTCTGGAGTGCGATTCAGACGATCGGTTGGAATAACCGGATATGGATGCAACGTTGGAAATGCATTTCTAATATTTTTGCAACTATCGTATTTTTAGGTTTTGCCTTCGTGACTGTTGCTTTCTATATCAAGAGTCTCTAATTATAACTTCTGAAAAATTATCGTTATGACAAAAATAGATTCAAAAATTCCTGAAGGCCCGTTAGCCGAAAAATGGAGTAACTATAAAGCTCACCAGAAACTGGTGAACCCTGCCAATAAACGCCGTCTCGATATTATCGTAGTGGGTACCGGTCTTGCCGGTGCTTCTGCTGCTGCGTCTTTAGGCGAATTGGGATTCAATGTCTTGAATTTTTGTATTCAGGATTCTCCCCGTCGTGCGCATTCTATCGCTGCGCAGGGGGGTATTAATGCCGCTAAAAATTATCAGAACGACGGAGATAGCGTATACCGTTTGTTTTACGATACGATAAAAGGGGGCGACTATCGTGCCCGTGAAGCCAACGTTTACCGTTTGGCCGAAGTTTCTAATTCTATTATCGACCAATGTGTAGCGCAGGGAGTTCCTTTTGCTCGCGAATATGGAGGTTTGCTCGATAACCGTTCGTTCGGTGGTGCCCAGGTATCGCGTACATTTTATGCGAAAGGCCAAACGGGCCAGCAGCTTTTATTAGGAGCTTATTCGGCGTTGAGCCGTCAGGTAAAAAAAGGTTCGGTAAAATTATTTACTCGTCATGAAATGCTCGATCTGGTAATGATCGACGGCCGTGCCCGGGGTATTATCGCCCGTGACCTGGTTACCGGAAAAATAGAACGTTATCCGGCGCATGCGGTAGTAATCGCTACGGGAGGATACGGAAATACATTCTTCTTGTCGACCAATGCGATGGGGTCTAACGGATCGGCGGCTTTACAATGTTATAAGAAAGGGGCTTATTTCGCTAATCCCGCTTTCGCGCAAATACATCCGACTTGTATTCCCGTACATGGGGAGTTCCAATCGAAATTGACGTTGATGTCCGAATCGTTACGTAACGATGGCCGTATCTGGACACCTAAAAAGAAAGAAGACGCCGAAGCGATTCGCGCCGGAAAACTTAAACCGACCGATATTAAAGAAGAAGATCGCGATTATTATCTCGAACGTCGTTACCCGGCATTCGGTAATCTCGTTCCCCGCGACGTGGCATCCCGTGCCGCTAAGGAACGTTGTGACGCCGGTTATGGGGTAGGTTCTACCGGTCTTGCCGTATATCTCGATTTTAAAGACGCGATCGAACGTCTCGGGGTAGAAGCTGTAAAAGCCCGTTATGGAAACCTTTTCCAGATGTACGAAAAAATTGTAGACGATAATCCTTATGAAACTCCGATGATGATTTATCCGGCTATCCATTATACAATGGGCGGTATTTGGGTCGATTATGAACTGAGTACATCGATACCCGGATTATTTGCTATCGGAGAGGCCAACTTCTCGGATCACGGTGCCAATCGTTTGGGTGCTTCTGCGCTGATGCAAGGATTGGCCGACGGATATTTCGTTTTGCCTTATACAATTCAAAATTATCTTTCGGATCAGATTACCGTTCCGCGTTTCAGCAAAGATCTGCCTGAATTTGCAGAAGCGGAAAAAGATGTACAGGAACGCATCAATAAATTGATGAGCATAAAAGGAAAACGCTCGGTAGATTCTATCCATAAAGAACTGGGACTTATCATGTGGGATTTTGTAGGTATGGCCCGTACCCAAGAAGGACTCGAAACCGCAATTAAAAAGTTGGAAGAGGTGAAGAAAGAATTCTGGACCAATGTACGTATTCCCGGCGAAGCGAATACGCTGAATGTAGAACTTGAGAAAGCTCTTCGTCTGGCTGACTTTATTGAGATCGGGAAACTGATGGCTCTCGATGCATTGAACCGTAACGAATCATGTGGCGGTCACTTCCGTGTCGAATATCAGACCGAAGATGGGGAGGCCTTACGTCAGGATGATAAGTATATGTATGTTAGCTGCTGGAAATATGAAGGGGAAGATAAAGATCCTGTCATGTTGAAGGAAGAACTGAATTACGAATGTATAAAAGTTCAGCAACGTAATTACAAACAATAATTTTACAGTTAAAAGTTATGGATAAGACAATCAATATAACGCTGAAAGTCTGGCGTCAGAGAGGCCCTCAGGAAAAAGGTGCTTTTCAGACTTATAAACTCGACGGGATCTCGGTAGACAGTTCTTTTCTCGAAATGCTCGATATCCTCAACGAGAAATTAATCAACGAAGGTCAGGAACCTGTTGTTTTCGATCATGACTGCCGTGAAGGAATCTGCGGCATGTGTTCGCTTTATATCAACGGTCATCCTCACGGACCCGACGAAGATGTTACTACTTGCCAATTGCATATGCGTAAGTTCCACGACGGGGAAACGATTACGATCGAGCCGTGGCGTTCGGCGGGTTTTCCGGTGATACGCGACCTGATGGTAGACCGTAACGCTTTCGACAAGATTATGCAAGCGGGAGGGTATATTTCGGTAAATACGGGCGGTGTTCCCGATGCCAATTCTATTCCCATTCCCAAACCCGATGCCGACGAGGCGATGGATTCGGCTTCGTGTATCGGTTGCGGCGCCTGTGTTGCTGCCTGTAAAAACGGTTCGGCGATGTTATTCGTATCGGCTAAGGTGAGTCAGTTGGCTTTGCTTCCTCAGGGACGTGTAGAAGCCGCTCGTCGTGCTAAAGCCATGTTGGCTAAGATGGACGAACTCGGTTTTGGTAACTGTACCAATACGGGAGCTTGTGAGGCGGAATGCCCCAAAAATGTTTCTATTACCAATATCGCCCGCTTGAACCGGGAATTTATTTCGGCTAAGTTGAAAGATTGATATTGTGTAAAATATATTTTAAAAGGAACAAGACATTTTCGTCCTGTTCCTTTTTTATTTTTATATCGAATGGCCGTTATCGGTGTTTACTGGTAAAAGACAGCAGTAGAGTAAGTTTATATCTCTCGCACATTTTTTGGTTATCGCATCCTCCGTAAAGTATCCGCTTCTATTTTTGTCGCGGGAAATATTTCCCGTAAACCATTAATTAATAGAGTTATGAAAGATGATTATTTTTCAGACGGCATCCCTGAAGAATACCTGTGGGATACCGAAAACAAGCGGTATATGCGGCGTTCCCTTTTCCCTGGCCGGTGGGTTCCCGCCCGCATCTCGTCCTGGGATACCGATAAGCCTGAGTTTCAATTCGACCCTGATCGCGATCGTACTTACCAGCAAGTGGTATTGGGGGCGATTCCTTACAGCAACCGCAACACGATTGGCGGTAACCTCGAATCCTCGTCAGAGGGTACCGTACCCTCCCGGCCGGCGATGGGACCGGAGAAAGAGATCATCGGCCCTTATTCGCCGGAAAATCCGTTTGATTATTCGGTACAAAAGAGTACATTTGACAGTGTACTGAAAGGAACTGGTGACGCGCGGAATCCGTTGACGGGAAAAAAGATGAAATCGCCGCTGAATGAGAGTCCGGCTTCCGGAGAGGGGAAACGGTATTATCCTTACGGAGCAGGTCCGTTAGTTCCCGGAGAATTTCGGAAAGAGCCCTCGAAGCCCGATGATTGTTTCGGTTTCGACCGATGTGTAAATGAAACGCTGGATATAGAGAAAGGGTACAGTAACCGGGTGAGTGATTTGGGAGGTCCCACAAACCGGGGGATTAGTTGGGAAACTTGGCAAGCGCATGCCAAGCGATATACAGGCAAGGAGCCGACACTGGAAAATTTGAAGAACCTGAGTGCGGAGGATGCGAAGAAGATATACCGTTCGGAGTATTGGGACAAGATAGATGCGGATGAAATCAAAAATCCCTCTTTGAGGCGATACATTTTCGATTTTCATGTTAATTCCAGTCCCGGGGCGGCGATCGGGAACCTACAAAAGGCGATTAATCAGACGGGAGGAAAAGTGGCTGAAGACGGTATATGGGGAAAGGAGACTTTAGATGCCATAAACCAGCATCCTAATCCGGAGGCATTGTTTAATCAGTATAAGGAGAATAGGAAAAAACATTTTCAAGGATTAGTTAATAGTGGTTCAAGGCAAAGAGAAAATATAAAAGGTTGGCTGAACCGGGATGACCGTTTTACGTATATAAAATGAAAATAATATGAAAAACTTGATTATTTTATTGATCTGCTTGATGTATATTGGGGTAGGAAATGCCCAGGAATTCGGAGGAGACTGGAGTTTTGTATCAGGAGAAACACCTCCGGAGTATGTGTTTTCACTTATTATATATCCGGAGAAAAACGGGATTACCAAAGGGGAATATATCTTTACCTGGTATTTTGGGAATAGAATAGATGAAGGTAATGTCCGGATGATTTCAAAGAAAGGAAATAAAGCGGTACTCAGAATCAGTACGGTATCGCACAGCGGGCCGTTAAGTAAACTTTTTAACATAGAATTATTAACGGACTCAACTTTGTATTTTACCCGTAGGAAACACGATGATTATTGGTTACCCGATAGCGTCGTACTCGAAAGATCAAGAAAAGTAGATGAAATAGAATTATAAGCGAGTAATTACGCTGCGGGAGGTTATTAAATCTCCCGAAAGCATTCATAAATCGAAAAAAATCTTATAGTTTGTATAATTATTAATGATCATGGGATTTATACTCCAGTTTAAAATTGAAATCAAGTTATATATGTAATGTGAATCTATCCGGTTATAAAGACAGGTTAGAGATGAAGTCATTGTAAAATATTCTCTATCTTTGTACGATAATGAGTGAATTTGGCCTGACAAAAGCCGAAAGGCTGCATAGTAAAGTTCGTATCGATAAGTTGTTTACCCAGGGAGAGTCTTTTGTGGTTTACCCTTACCGTGTCGTATTTATTTGTCGAAAAAAAGAAAATGACGTTCCGATATCGTTATTGATAAGTGTACCCAGGAAACGATTTAAGCGAGCGGTGAAAAGGAACCTTATACGCCGCCGGGTGAAAGAAACGTATCGATTAAATAAACATCTGCTAAGCGATAACGTACCACAGGGCATGACGATAGATATGGCTATTTTATACATCGATAAAGAAGTGTGTGTGTATGCAGTTCTCGAGAAGAAAATGAAAGAATTACTGAATAAGCTCAAAGATAAACTAGTATCCGACGGAATACAAATCGGGAAAGGAGAAGTATGATAAGGAAAATATTATCATGGTTGTTATTACTGCCGGTTTATTTTTACCGAGCCTGTATTTCTCCTTTAAAACCTCCGACGTGTCGGTTTGTGCCCACTTGTTCGGAATATGCTATTGAAGCAATACGTAAATACGGACCCTTTAAAGGTTTTTATTTGGCGTTGAAGCGTATTCTGCGCTGTCATCCGTGGGGAGGCAGCGGATATGATCCTGTTCCGTAAATATATGTATATAGATGATATACATACCCATCACGCAGATGCTCCCGTTACGGCGATCACCAGTGTTTCTCCTGAGGATTTTGTTCCCCGGGAAGGCCGGTTTTATTCGGTAGGTATGCATCCCTGGTATATTTCTGTTGATTACCGGAATCGATATTGTTTACTCGATGAGTTGGTAAAGCATCCGCAAGTGGTTGCGATAGGAGAAACCGGACTCGACCGGTTACGCGCTGAAATTGATATGAAGGAACAGATTTTTGTTTTCGAACATCATATCGAACTATCGGAATCGGTGAAAAAGCCTTTGGTGATACATGCGGTACGTTCTTTTGACCAAATATTGCTTGTTTATAAAGTATGGCGGCCGTCACAGCCTTGGATAATACATAGTTTCAGAGGGAACCCCCGATTGGCGGAGCAACTACTCGACCATGGGTTTTACCTGTCTTTCGGAGAATATTACCACCCCGAATCGCTGGCATTAACCCCTTGCCATCGGCTACTGATAGAAACAGATGAAAGCGAAGTGCCTGTGGCAGAGTTATACCGTCGTGCCGCAGATCTGCGCAGTATTGCTGTCGGTGAAATGTATCGTACTGTCGTAGCGAATACTTCCCGTTTGTTTTCACTCTCTACTTCCCGAAAAGAAGAGTAAAGATTTGATAGTTCTCCTTTTCTCCCGATGTTTTCTCACTTTTCATTCCTAAAGAATTGTTTCTTCCGATAAAGAGTCGTACTTTTGCGAAAGCGAAAAACAATAAAATACACTATATCAATGAATTTTGTAGAAGAACTTAAATGGCGTGGCATGATTCACGACATGATGCCCGGAACCGAGGAACAGTTGCAGAAAGAAATGACAACGGCATACGTTGGTATCGACCCTACGGCCGATTCGTTGCATATCGGACACCTTGTAAGTGTAATGATGCTGAAGCATTTTCAGCGTGCCGGACATAAACCTATCGCTCTTGTAGGTGGAGCAACCGGTATGATCGGGGATCCGTCTATGAAATCTCAGGAGCGTAATTTGCTCGATGAAAAGACATTGCGCCATAATCAAGAGGCTATAAAAAAACAGTTGTCTAAATTTCTCGATTTTGAGTCGAATGCTCCTAACGCAGCTGAACTGGTCAACAATTACGATTGGATGAAAGATTTTTCTTTTCTCGGTTTTATCCGTGATGTAGGTAAATACATTACCGTTAATTATATGATGGCCAAAGACTCTGTAAAGAAACGTTTGGGTGGAGAGAACAGTAACGGATTGTCCTTTACCGAATTTTCGTATCAATTGGTACAGGGGTACGATTTTACCTATTTATATAAGACGAAAAATTGTAAACTCCAGATGGGGGGATCGGATCAGTGGGGAAATATCACGACTGGTACAGAACTCATACGTCGTACTACAGGTGGTGAAGCATTTGCACTTACTTGTCCGTTAATTACGAAGGCGGACGGAGGAAAGTTCGGCAAAACCGAATCGGGGAACGTATGGCTCGATCCGAGGTATACTTCACCATATAAATTTTATCAATTCTGGTTGAACGTGACCGATACCGATGCCGAACGTTATATTAAGATTTTCACCGAACTTACGCAGGAAGAGATTGCCGCTCTTATAGAAGAGCAGCATGCTGCGCCCCATTTGCGCACTCTGCAAAAAAGGCTTGCCAAAGAGATAACCACGATGGTACACTCTGCCGAAGATTATGAGGCTGCTGTTGCTGCATCGGGTATTTTGTTCGGTAATGCTACTTCCGATGCGCTGAAAAAACTCGATGAAGATACTTTACTGGCCGTTTTCGAAGGAGTTCCGCAATTTGAAATATCGAAAGATGAATTATCGGGAGGTCTTAAGGCTGTAGATCTTCTTACCGAAAAAGCAGCCGTATTTCCTTCAAAAGGAGAAATGCGTAAAACGACACAAGGAGGTGGGGTTTCTCTGAATAAAGAAAAACTGGCTGAGTTCGATAAAATAATAACCGATGGGGATTTATTGAATGGTAAATACCTTTTGGTACAAAGGGGAAAGAAAAATTATTTCTTGTTGATCGCTAAATAATTCGGAAAAAATATTTTGACATTTCCGATAATTCTCCTATATTTGCATCGCTTTTGGGTAAAGCCCGGGCAATGAGGATTGTCTCATGGTGTAATGGTAGCACTGCAGTTTTTGGTTCTGCCTGTCTAGGTTCGAATCCTGGTGAGACAACTATTTTATAACTCTCTTAAAATCATTTTTAAGAGAGTTATTTTTTTGTATATATTTCCGGCGACTCTTCTTCTTATACTCCGTTTCCCGAATATATGATAAATTGAATCGCAAATGTTTTACTGCTGCTTATGATTCGATACATCTTTTTATCAGGTCTGTTTTTTTATGAAAGCCGCATTTAAAACCAATCGGTAGTAATAATCTTTTTAAATAAGCATCGAGTTATTTGTAAAGTATAAAAAGGGTTATGATATAGATAAGAACAAATTCTTGTTAAAATCACAGTTAGAGTTTAAACAGTTATGAATGCTGAATGTTGTTTCAACAGATATTGTTTTTTTTATAGGGCTGAGAAAGTTTAGTTCTTAAAAGCGTAGAATTTTAATTATTACATAACCAATTAAACATTTAACTTATGAAAAAGTCTATTATCGTATCAGCATTGATAGTATGGGCGTTTTCCGCAAATGCACAAACTGACCAGACTGCCCTTCAGGGAACTAAGTTCTGGGATAACTGGTCTGTAGAATTTAAAGCTGGAGGAATTACTCCTCTTACGCATAGTTCATTTTTTAAAGATATGCGTCCGGGGCTTGGTGTGGGATTCTCGAAACAATTGACTCCGGTTTTCGGATTGGGATTTCAGGGAATGGGATATATTAATACTACTCAAAGTAAGACGGCGTTTGACGCATCCGATGTAAGCATGTTGGGTAAAGTTAATTTAATGAATCTTTTCGGCGGATATCCGGGGGATCCCCGTCCTTTCGAGATAGAAGCGTTGGTCGGTATCGGTTGGTTACATTATTATATGAACGGCCCTGGCGATATCAATTCATGGTCCACCCGTTTCGGATTTAATTTTAATTTCAATCTCGGAGAAGAACAGGCCTGGACATTGGGAATTAAACCGGCTATAATTTATGATATGGAAGCTGATTTTCCCCGGGCAAAAAGCCGGTTTAATGTTAATAACGCATCGTTCGAGATTACAGCCGGTATCACATATCATTTTATGTGCAGTACCGGAACTCATCATTTTACAAAAGTCAGAGTATATGATCAGGCACAGATAGACGCATTGAATTCGTCGATCAATGATCTTCGTATGCAAATTGAGGCTAAAAATAACCAGGTAATGGGAGCGGCGCAAAAGATCGGAGCTTTACAGACCGAACTCGATAATTGTAGAAAAGCGGCCGAAACGGTAAAAACAGTCGTAAAAACAACGCGTATACCCGAGACAATAGTTACTTTCAGACAAAGCAGTTCGGTTATAGATGCTTCTCAGCGACTGAATGTAGAACGTGTTGCCGATTATCTGAAAAATCATCCTAATGCAAAAGTTGAGATTAACGGTTATGCTTCTCCCGAGGGTAATCTCGACTTTAATATTAAGTTGGCCCAAGCTCGTGCCGAGTCGGTAAAATCAATGCTAATTAAAAAGTATAAGATCAGTTCTACGCGTATTACGGCTAAGGGTAAAGGTATTGGCGATATGTTCTCAGAACCCACTTGGAATCGTGTAAGTATCTGTACAATTGAAGATTAAAAATATTTTTGATAGATATCATCAAAACAAAAGATAATTTCGCTTTGTTTTTTCTTTAGGAAATGAGCCCGGCTGAAAAATAAAATTTCAGCCGGGCTTTCTTATATATTGTCGGAATGATATTTTGGAGACGGGAATAAAATGTATCGGGTAAGTGTTTTAATAGAATAAACAGAGTACGGTTTTCCGATCGTTTTGTATATTTTAAATAGTTTATTCTTATCTTTTTTCATAAATCGACAATTGTTGTTAATTCCCTTTTCGGTAAACGAACCTTTCTTTTCTGGCCGGTGTTTTTAAAGAACATGTTAATGTGTTTTGTATCAATATTTTTGTCTTACATTATTCTTTTAAAATAGGGTCTAATTTTAAAATTTTATATTATGAATTTTCTGTGGTATATTCTTATTGGTATTATTGCCGGTTTTGTAGCCGGAAAGATCATGCGGGGAGGAGGTTTCGGCCTTATCGTAAATTTAATAGTGGGTATTGTCGGAGGTGTTTTAGGAGGTTGGGTTTTCGGTTTGCTGGGAATCGCTACAACCGGTATTATAGGAAGTCTTGTTACTTCTGTAATCGGAGCTATATTATTGTTGTGGATTGTTTCACTCTTTAAAAAGCCCGGGAATAATAATGCTTAAGCGAGTATAAATTTTAAAAGTAAATGATGATATGAAAAATGGAAGTTTCTGGCTCGGATTAGGGCTTGGTTCTCTTTTAGGGGCTTTAGCTTATGGTTTCTCCCAATCTTCGAGCGCCCAAAAAATGAAAAAGGATATGCGGAGGTCGTTACGTAAAATGGGGCACCGAGCCGAGGATTTTTTTGATGATGCGAAAGAGAAAGTTTGGGATGTGGGTTCCGTTGCCGCAGAAAAACTGGAAAATAAAACGCATGATGTCATTAAAAAAGCAAAAATGACTAAAGGTAAAATTATTAAATGATCATTGGTTCGAATGAAAAGTAATTAAAGACTTTAACTTTATAATTTTTATGGACTTATTCTAAAAATAAACTGCCGGGAATATATTTCCGGCAGTTTATTTTATCACTTGTACTTTGACCGATGACTGGTTATTATATTAGTTCACAAAAGATCTAAGCTTCTATTTTTTATTGTTATCTATCGGCAATGAAGGTGTGGTCGTATTGTTATATAAATAGAATCATTCGATTTTTATTCGCTCGATGGGTTGAACCGTTTCTCGATCTAGCGGATGTGACTGGTATTTTATTTTAGCGAAATCGATTTCTTTCATATCGATACAACGTATCGAATTATTGTAAGAAGTTTTATAGTATATCTTCAAATTGGAGAGGTCGGAGACCGATGTCCATTGTGTAGCACTAGGGATATCGGGAGACTTCCCTACGGGATGTTCTATGCCGATGGGTATGTCGAAATTGTTGAGAATATGAAAACATTGCAGAACGGTTTCTCCGGCTGTGTCGAGTTGTGGAGCCGAGGCTTTATAAAAAGCTGCCCTTACAAAACGGGATGGAGGGGTTACGTCGCCCGGTATTCCCAGAAAGCCCGAGCCTGCTCCGAAAGAAGTGAGTGTAATCCCACTGAGATTTTGGGCCGGAGTTCCTCCTGGGTAGAGGTTGACGTAATTATTCAGGTTGGTAATTTGCCATGGAAAACCCGGTGAATTGGTAAGTACTCCGATTTTGTTCTCGTAAAAATGAGGGGTTCCGTTTTCTATTTCGAGGACGACTTGCCGGCCTGTTTTATCGGCAATACGCCAATGTACGGTCGAAGAAAGTCCCGGTTTCTGTATTGAAACAATGCAGACTTCGGGTAATGCGGCCTTAACCTCGTCGATCGTCTCAAAACGTGAGAGTATCCATGATACGACTTGCAAGTCGGACAAGGTACGCTCGTTTTTAGCCGGATTATAAGTTTCGTAACTGCCGTAACGGGGAAAATAGAATAGTCCGGCAGATAAACCGGCATCGTTGAGTCCTTCGACAATAAATTCTTTTTGTACGACAGAGAGCCCTATGATATTATGAACTGTATGGTAATTCAGTCCGTTTATGCCCGAAGGGGTATAAGATGTGAGTGAAACTCCTTCGGGTATAACGACATATTCGCTGGGTAAAACGCTTTCACCCCATTCTATCGTGCGTGCCAGAATATGACTACCGTCTTTGGGAGAAAGAGAAATGCCTGTACATGATGATACTTTAATAATGCTTCCGGCCAGGAAAATAGCAGATAACAGATATTTTTTCATATTCATAAGAGAGATTATATAATTGGGTTGATAACAGTTTTCTTTTACTGAAGATTAACAAGTACGGTTTATCTTTTGTTTTCAGCCGATAATGTCGTAAAGCGGTTATATTCGGAAATCGAATAAACAATTAAAGAAAAATTCGGAATTACTTTTATTTTTCCTACCGGAATCTTATATTTGTAAGAGTAAAAGATACTTACAGTTTTAATTTGTTTGAGAAATACCTTATTTCATATTTAGAATAGTTTGTGGCATTTTTTATGTTGCCGTATAAAAATAAGCCCTATGAAAAAACACATTTTAATTTTTTTGCTGATTTGTATTACCGGTGCAGGTACTGTATTTTCCCAAAATAGTGGAAAAGAGAAAACCAGTTTCCAAACGGGACATAACTGGGTGAGAGAGATCGATATGCGAGCCGATATCGCTATGATATACGGTACACAGGATTATTCGGATTATACATTCCGTGACCGGATAAATAATTTTAAGAACAGAGGGTACACAGTACATTTCATGACGGGCATAGCATGGGGTACTTATCAGGATTACTTTATGGGTGAATGGGATGGGAAAAACCATATCGATGAAGGGCAAGTAGACCGAAACGGAAATATTATATGGCATGGCGAAAATGTGCCATATGTGGTTCCTACGGCTTCGTTTCTACAATATATGAAAGAAAAACAGGTAAAAAAGGCGATCGATTACGGTGCCGAAGCGATCTATCTGGAAGAGCCCGAGTTTTGGATGCGCGGCGGGTATAGTACAGCCTTTAAAGAAGAATGGAAAAAATATTACGGGACCGAATGGAAAGCTCAGCATGAGTCTCCCGAAAATACTTATTTATCGAATAAGCTAAAATATCATCTTTATTATAATGCCTTGAATGAAGTTTTTACTTATGCTAAAAAATATGCAAGATCACTGGGGAAAGAAATTAAATGTTATGTTCCTACACATTCATTGGTAAATTATTCTTCTTGGCAGATCGTAAGTCCCGAAGCCAGCCTGGCCTCATTACCTTCGGTCGATGGATATATCGCCCAGGTATGGACGGGGACGTCCCGTGAGCCCGTTTATTATAACGGAGTAAGGAAAGAGCGGGTTTTCGAGAACGCTTTTTTGGAATACGGCTCGATGTATTCGATGATTGCCCCGACCGGGAGAAAGATATTTTTTCTTACCGACCCGATTGAGGATGCCATACGGTCGTGGGATGATTACCGCACTAATTATCAAGCGACATTTACTTCTCAGCTCCTGTATCCGCAAGTAGCCAATTATGAGGTAATGCCTTGGCCCGAACGTATTTATCTGGGGAAATTCAAGGTGGAAGGAAGCGAAGAAGCAGTTCCCATTCCAGAGGATTATGCTTCGCAGTTACAGGTGATGATAAATACGCTGAATGATATGCCTGTCTCGCAAAATGAGGTAAACGGAACTCATGGTATCGGGGTACTGATGGCAAATTCATTGATGTTTCAGCGTTTCCCGGAACATGAAGGATATTCTGATGTACAATTTTCGAATTTTTACGGACAGACGTTACCGTTACTCAAAAGGGGAATACCGGTAGAAATCGTACATATTGAAAATACAGCATATCCGGAGGCTTTGTCGGGATTGAAGGTTCTGGTTATGTCTTATTCCAATATGAAACCGTCGGATGCTACGTATCACGATAATATTGCCGAATGGGTAAAAAATGGCGGTGTACTGATATATTGTGCTGAAGATATTGATCCTTTTCAGAGTGTACCCGAATGGTGGAATACCGGTGATATGCATTATACGGCGCCTTCCCAGCATCTGTTTGAATTGATGGAATTGGAAAAAACACCTGCAGAAGGAAGTTATACATATGGTAAAGGAACGATTAACGTTATTCGTGAGGAACCTAAAAATTTTGTACTACAGGCCGGTACAGATAATAAATATGTACAAACGGTAATAAAGGCTTACGAAAAACAGGCCGGTGCGGGTACGGTGGAATTGAAAAACAACTTTTATCTCGAAAGGGGACCGTATGTAATTGTGTCGGTTATGAACGAAAGCGTAAGTAATGAAAGCCTTATACTTCAGGGGAAATTTATCGATTTATTCGATCCCGAATTGCCGGTTTTACAAAATAAAAGTATCGGAATCGGAGAGCAAGCTTATTTATATGATTTGGATAAAATAGATAAGAGTGCCGTGGCAAAAGCACTTTGCGGGGCGGGAAGAGTTTCCGACGAAAAAGTGACTTCTAAGTCGTATGAATTTGTCGTTAAAGGTCCGGCGAATACCGGAGGTTCGATGAGGGTTTATTTACAAAATGAACCTACGAGTGTGCGAGTTATCGGAGAAAGTGACGAATCGAAATTCTCGTGGGATGAGGATACTCATACTTATCGGATTTATTTTAAAAACGACCCAGATGGTGTAAGAGTAAGATTCGGCTTTCCCGAAGTAAGCGGAATCGCTGAGAATATCGTAAAAAATCAGATTGCGTATTTTTCACCCGATACCAGCTCTTTACATATTTCATCGGAAGCGGATATTCGCCAATTGGAAATTTACAGTGCTTCGGGACAGCTAGTAATGAAAGGGAAAAAAATGAAACCGGGAGATACGCTTATGCTTAATAATTATTTGCCGGGAGTATATACTGCACGCATAACCGATGCCGAAGGAAAAGTGCATATTATGAAGTTTCGAATTTGACGAGGGAAAACTCGTCGTGTAAAACTTGCGCTATTATTTAAATAGGTATAAAATTAAAAAGTTCCGAAAATTATAAGAATAATTTTCGGAACTTTTTAATGAAGATTTTAAAATCGTTTATTTCCCCGTATACATCGCTTTCATCGATCCGATTGCCAATTTCCCTTCTACCTGCAAGGGAATGCGTCTTTCGTCATCGCTTATCCAAGCGGTGATATTATCGCTCTCGTTTTCACCTTTATCGGTCGAGAAGTGCAGTTTTATTTTATAAGCGCCCATCTGTCTGTTTTTCAGTTTCACAAGAGTGCGACCCATAAATTCTATCGAAAGGTACTCGACATGGTTTCCGGAATAAATATTCAAGTTGATACGTTGTCCAACGTCCATTTTGGGGTAATCGAGCGTACGCATGTAATAAAAAACGCTCAGCATGTCGAAGGTACAGGTGGCCGAAGGTACATCGTAGTGTTCAATTGCGTTTCGTTTGGGGCGGTAAAGCGTAATTTTTCCGTTGGTACTGCCGTCGTTGTTGTAAGAGTATTGTACAACATCTTTTCTGTATGTATTGTCCTCGTTTGCGATTTTGGCGTAGTAAATCGGCTGTAAATTTTCGTATTTCATAACCGAAACGAGCGTATCTCTCACTTTGAAAATACGATCTGCGAAAGCAAGAGTGCGCGCTATCATATGAGATTGGTAATATTTGGTTTTTTGTTTTCGGATCGTATCCAGCTTTAAACTGGCTATACCGGCCCGTTTCCATATAAATCCCCATTGATATATAATATCATAAGGGAGATCTTCTTTCGGAAAATCGGTTCCGGGAGCCAAGCAGGGGAATTGTGCCTGAGAAGGGATACACAGCAGTATGGCAACGATACTAACGACGATAGCCTTGGCCATTGTACGGCTGGCCGGGATATTGTCCGTAAGGATCGGAATCCCTGCCCGGATAATAGTGTTCATCTGTTTCGGTATCATCATCTTCTTCATTCTGTCGTTTCTGTTGTTTTTCTTTATCGGATTTATTTTTTACGATTTCACGGGGTTTCTGTTTATCAGCTGGCAAAGCGAAAACATTCCATTCTTGCTCGACGTCCCAATTGGCCTTCAGTATTATTTTTTCAGGATAATAATAGACCTCGTCGGGTTGTCGTTTTTCTTTATAATTACCGGTATCGAATTTTCCGTTATTATTTTTATCGATAACAAGCCGTGCATAATAGGTCCCGGGATCGACATAAATAAATTCTGCACCACCGTCTATTACGGGAGATCGTCTTACGGGTGCATCGCTCGAATTGAGCAACTCGACGAAAGCCGAATCTTTTACTCCTTGAGTCGTGATATAAAAATTGGAATATTCTTCGGTCTTTTTTATTTTGAAAGTCTGTTCGAATGCACGGGTTGGCTTACCGTATATCGTATATCCTGCCATGGAGTCGATATTTAATTTGTATTCGTTGCCGGGTTTCCATTTATTATATAACCTGAAATTACGTATTTGTAAGGAGTCTTGCGTAAAGGTAAATTTATCATCGGGAATCCATAAAGTATCCTGTTTAATGTAAAGATGTATTCCTTTTTTGTCGATGTTTTCGATTGGTTCCGAATAAGTAAACAATAGGTCTTGATATATGTTGAGCGTACCCGGAGCGTTAGGATTCATTCCGACATAGTCTATTTTAGGAACTTCTTCCTCTTTTTTCCCCCGGTGGTGTTTTTTGTCCTGATTCTGAATATTTTTTTTCACATTCTTCATGATGAAGTTGAGCGTATCGGCATACGGCTCGAGTTGTAGGTTAGAATCGGTACGGAGATACCGGGCTTCTATCGTGAGCGTATCGAGTTGATAAATAAGAGAATCTTTTATCCAGTAGTGAATCGTATCGTTAGTTGCGTTTCTTTCTATTACGGCCCAATCGTCGGTATTGAAATTCAGACCTTTGATTATGGGTAAGGAATCGTTAGGCGCTGCGAAAAATATAGAGATTTTTTGTTGCTGTTGGCGTTCGTATTTATTGAGATAATGGGATTTGAAGTTTTCATTAAAAGCTTTCAGGATAATATTGTCAGGAGTGAAATGCACGAAATCTTTCATTATGATCGTATCGATCACCAAAGAATCGGCCCATATGGTATCGGGACGTACTGTAAGTTCGGTCGAAGGAGAAATAACGATATCTTCGAATGCGATATCTTCGGTAGCGTTATCGAATCTGTAATCCCGGTTGAGATCTTTCAATGCGAAAATACGATAATTTCCCGGTGCAAGATTGCGTATCGTGAAATGCCCGGTACCGTCTGATGCTGCGATACGGTCGAAGGGAAGTTTGACAAATGCCGTATCATCGAGGTCGGAGTGTACACCGACCAGCATTCCTGTGATGGGCTCGAGGTCTTGCGCATTTAATAGCACGCCGGAGATTTGTAAAGTATCGATTGTTGGCCCCGTGGAAAAAGACAGGGTGAAATTTTCGAGTTTGTTATGTTCGTTATTGTCGGCGATCGCATCAGAAAAATCGATCGTGTAAGTGGTATTTTCAAGGAGTGAATCTTGTAATTCCACAATTACTTTTTTACCTGATGCTCTCACATTGGGAGCTTCTTTTTGGGGGGGAGAGATAATTACTTTTTCATTGGGCTTGTCGATCTGGACGATTTCGTCAAAATCAATTTCAATCCGGTTTTTCGTTACGTTTAACTGGTTGGGAAGCGGATTGCTTTTTAAATATACGGGAGGAGTCGTGTCGCGCGGGCCTCCTGTAGGTCTAGCCATATTTGCACAAGAATAGGTTATGAATCCTGCAGTAAGGAAACATAATAGCTTGAAAATATGTTTGTGCCATTTATCGTTGTTCTGTATTTTCATTGCCCGATACGAAAGTTTTGACGGTAAAGATACAAAAAAGTATGATTCGAAGTGATAAAGGGGGGCATTTGAGGCTCTAATAATCATAACAAAGAGAAATTAATACTTCATTTTGTTAGCCGAATTGAAAAAAAGCATATATTTGCACCTTAATAAAAACACGAAATTAATCTAAACAAAAAATCATAAAGTAATAATCACAATGCAAAACAAAGGATTTATTAGAGTTTTTGCGGTTTTACTTACGCTTGTCTGCTTATTTTACCTTTCTTTTTCACTGGTGACAAGACACCAGACTAAAAAAGCAGAGGAGTACGCAAACGGCGATAGCGCGAAGTATGCCCAATTTATGGACTCTATTTCGACAGAAAAAGTCTATTTATGGTATTACACTTTTAAACAATGCCGTGAAATGGAAATCGGCTTGGGTCTCGACCTTAAAGGCGGTATGAATGTAACCTTGCAAATTTCGGTTGCCGATGTACTGAAATCGCTTTCCAACAATAACCCGGATGTCAATTTCAATAAAGCTCTGGCAGAAGCTACGGCCAACCAAGCTGAGAATAAGGACTTCTTGTCGGCATTTTATGATGCGTATAAACGACTTGATCCGAATGTGAAACTTTCGGCTATTTTCAGTACTTTCCAGTTGAAAGAAAAAATCAAACCCAATACCCCTAACGATGAAGTATTGAAAGTATTACGTTCTGAATTGAACGATGCAATCGATAATTCATTTAATGTACTCCGTACTCGTATCGACCGTTTCGGTGTGGTTGCTCCCAATATACAGCGGCTCGAAAAAGACGGCCGTATTTTGGTGGAACTTCCCGGTGTTAAGGAACCCGAACGTGTAAGGAAACTTTTGCAAGGAAGCGCCAATCTCGAATTTTGGGAAACATACAATCTGAATGAATTCAGTAATCAGCTTTCTGCCGCTAATGAAATTATTGCCAAGCTCGAAAGTGAAAAAGCCGGTGCAACGACCACTGTTGCCGATTCTGTCGCTACAGTAGCTGTAGCCGATACGGCTGCCGCTGTTCCTGTATCTAAAAAAGACAGTATTGCTCAGAAAATAAAAGAATTAAAGGAGGCTGAAAATGAAAAACAGAATATAGAAGCCTGGAAAAAGCAGAATCCTTTATTCTCTAAATTGCAAATGAATGTATCTCCTGATGGCCGTGTTAGCGCGAGTCCGGCGGTAGGTATTGCCCATTACAGCGATACGGCTGCTATAAACCGTTATTTGGCTTTGCCTCAGGTACGGGAATTGCTGCCGGCAAATCTGATGTTTAAATGGGGCGTAAAAGCGATTGATGAAAAGGAACAATATTATCAGTTAGTGGCTTTGAAATCGACCAACGGAGGTCGTCCTCCTCTCGAAGGCGATGTAATTACCGATGCTCGTGAAGATTTCGATCGTACGACTAATTCGGCTATCGTAAGCATGTCGATGAATGCGGAAGGCTCCAAAATATGGGAACAGTTAACCCGGGAGAATATCGGTAAATGTATTGCTATCGTTCTGGATAATCAAGTTTATTCGTTCCCGGTAGTAAATACTGAGATTTCGGGTGGTAATTCTCAGATTTCGGGTAACTTTACTCCTGAAGAAGCTAAAGACCTTGCCAATGTATTGAAATCGGGTAAAATGGCCGCTTCTGTAAAAATTGTACAGGAAGATATCATTGGTCCGTCTTTGGGACAGGAAGCTATTCAGGCGGGTATTATCTCCTTTATTTTTGCCTTGGTATTGCTGATGATCTATATGATCAGTATGTATGGGGTTGCTCCCGGTCTTATCGCTAATGGCGGAATTATCTGTAACCTCTTCTTTACGATGGGTGTGTTGGCTTCCTTCCAGGCGGTGCTTACCCTTTCGGGTATCGCCGGTCTCGTGCTTTCGATGGGTATGGCGGTAGATGCTAATGTACTTATTTTCGAACGTTCGAAAGAAGAGCTTAGGTTGGGTAAAAACCTGAAAACATCCATATCCGACGGTTATAAAAATGCATTCTCTGCAATTTTCGACTCTAACCTTACTTCGGTGATTACCGGTGTTATCCTGTTTATGTTTGGTACCGGACCTATCAAAGGTTTTGCTACAACATTGATAATCGGTATTTTAATGTCGTTCTTTACAGCGGTGTTCCTTACTCGTCTGGTATTTGAGAAAGGTCTCGATAAAGGATGGTTCAAGAATCTTACTTTTACAACTCCTCTTACCAAGAACTTCCTTGCGCACCCGAGCGTCAATTTCCTCGGACAGCGAAAAACCGCTTATATCGTTGCCATCGTACTGGTAGTACTCGGTATCGTTTCGTTCGGTTTCAAAGGCCTGAACCAGGGTATCGAATTTACCGGAGGCCGTAACTATATCGTTCGTTTCGATAAACCGGTAAGTACTGTAGATATTGCCGATAAATTGAAACCCAGTTTCGAAGGAAGTACCCTTTCGGTAATTACGATCGGGGGTGATAATCAGGTGCGTATTTCTACAAACTATAAAATCGCCGATTCTTCTGAAGGAGTAGATACTGAGATTGAATCTTTGATTTATAATGGGTTGAAAGACGGTAACTATATCGGAGATATTTCTCAGCAGCAATTTAAAGATCAGCATGTGATGAGTACTCAAAAAGTAGGTCCGAGTATTGCCGATGATATAAAAATAGGGGCATTCTGGGCTGTGATATTCTCTCTTATTGCAATTGCTCTTTATATTCTCCTCCGTTTCCGAGATATATCTTTCAGCGTGGGTACACTTACTGCACTTGCGTTCGATACGGTGATTATTATTGGTTTCTATTCGATATTTTACGGTATATTGCCTTTCTCAATGGAGATCGATCAGTCGTTTATCGCTGCGATCCTTACCGTTATCGGGTACTCGGTGAATGATAAAGTGGTGGTATTCGACCGTGTACGTGAAGTTGCGGGCATCTATCCTAAACGAGATAAGAAGATTGTAATAAATGATGCGTTGAATAGCACCCTTTCCCGTACGATCAATACATCATCGAGTACGTTTATCGTATTGTTATGTATTTTTATACTCGGAGGAGATACCATTCGCAGTTTCACCTTTGCTATGTTGCTCGGTGTGATTATCGGTACGTTATCTACACTGTATATGGCAGTTCCGGTTGCTTATGAGTTACAAAGTCGCAAGCAGAAAAAAGAACTGGCTGCCGAAGCTGCGAAGGCTGCAAAATAAAGATCAAAAGTATCTTTTTAATATATTCAAAGAAAAAAGGTTTACCGAAGGAGGTAAACCTTTTTTCTTTGAATATGTTTATGGTTTGACAGGGGATACGAAATTATCTTTCGGCAGAAGATAGGTTAAGTCTTTTTATCCGATATCGATTAATTATTGTATTACAGTAAGGGAATAAGTGAAAAAATTTTTGAAGAAAAAGAAAAGGGAGAATGAGAAAAGTACCTCCGCCGGGAATCGAACCCGGATCTAAAGTTTAGGAAACTTTTGTTCTATCCATTGAACTACAGAGGCATTCTTTAAGAAGGCACGCAAAAATACGATAAAATCTTATTATGACCAAATCTGAATCAATCAAAGAGCGATTTTAATATCTCCAACGACTTTATTTCTCCGAAGCCAGGTTGATGCAGTTGAAAATATTCGATCATTCTTTCGAGAATTTCCATCCTTTCGTTTCTCGTAAGCCGAAATCGGTGCATATTGGTGTAATTCATTCTCATGAGCGTATAAAAACGTTCTGCTTCAGCTGGAGGTAGAAAATAAGGGTGGTCGGGTATATGAAATGTGAATATACCATTCATCAGGTCGAAAAAAGATCCTTTTTCAAAACTTTCGGTATTCGGATAAAATCCCATGAAATCTGAGAGTTGAATCAGAAAGCAAATGTGAAAGTTGGCTTTTCCTTCTTCGGTATGATTCAGTAATTGTACCGATTGCATCAAAAAGGCGAAAAAAGAAGGATTTGTTTCGGGTTCTCGTAAAATGCGGGAAAGAAATTCGGATAAAAACAGGGAAACGGCATTTTTAATCGGATCGTAATGTAGCTGTGGAAGCGGAATAGCGATATGAGCATCGAGTACCCTCAGAATATCTCTGTTGGGCCTGTGGTCAGCCTCTATACCAAGTATTGAAAAAGGGGTAAAAAGAGTCCTGAGTATGCGGCTTTTTTTCCCTTGTTGTAAAGGAACGGCATACGATATGTGGCCATACTTTTCGGTATATACGTGGGCAATAGACATTTTATCGCTGTAAGCCTTCGTGTAAAGGACGATTCCGGTATTTTTTTCTGTCATAAAGTATCCTTTGATGCAAAAGTAATTGTTTTCGGTAAAATAAGGTGGAAAAATATAAATATGAATTTTATTTTTCCATTCTGTAAATCGGTTAACATCAAAATGATAATAAAAAATGCCTTTTTGAAGGGGTTACGGGTATGTCTTATAACAAAATGAATCAAATGTGCCCGGAAACAGCTCTTAACGAAATATTTTTTAGATAAATATTTTGTCAATTCAAAAAACAACTCTATATTTGCACTCGCATTTGAGAAAACCCGTATGAAATAATTACGGGCTTTCGATAACGGCCCATTCGTCTATCGGCTAGGACGCAAGATTTTCATTCTTGAAAGAGGGGTTCGATTCCCCTATGGGCTACCATATAAATTATAAGTAAATATTATAAGGAGATTAGTCGGATGGCAAATCACAAATCATCGATCAAAAGGATCAGGCAAGCTGAAGCTAAAAGATTGCGCAACAGATATTATGCAAAAACTGCTAGAAATGCAGTTCGTAAATTACGGGCTTTAACCGTTAAGGAAGAGGCTTCTGCTATGTATGTGAAGGTAAGTTCTATGCTTGATAAATTGGCTAAAAAGAACATAATTCACAAAAATAAGGCTTCTAACTTGAAGTCTAAGTTGGCTTTACGTATCAATAAGCTCTAATCAGGAGGAATCCGATAAGAGTCGGTATAGAGAAGTATTTAATACTTCACCATATAACGGCCCATTCGTCTATCGGCTAGGACGCAAGATTTTCATTCTTGAAAGAGGGGTTCGATTCCCCTATGGGCTACCGGAGCACTAAGGTTTTTATCCTTAGTGCTTTTTGTCTTTCCTTTTTTTTATATTTTCCCTCTGTTTTTTATGAATATTCCGCGCTAAAGACTATGTTTCTTCGCTGATGCATGCACGTAGTTTTGATTTGATTCGAGGCTTTAATTTATTGAAAAACATGCTTCGATTTTTCCCTATCCCGTTTTTTTTTGCTAACTTTGTTTGGTTTTGAAAGTACAGGAAAAAGAAGAATGTTTTGTGTACTTAACCCTGAAAAGTAAAAAAATAAAAACATACAAAAACAATATGTCAGAAGAACAGAAGGCTACAAACTCGTCGTATTCGGCCGACAGTATTCAGGTACTCGAAGGGCTCGAAGCGGTAAGAAAACGCCCTGCCATGTATATTGGCGATATTGGTGTAAAAGGGTTACATCATTTGGTATATGAAGTGGTTGATAACTCTATTGATGAAGCTCTTGCCGGTTACGCAACGCATATCGAAGTAACCATTAATGAAGATAACTCTATTTCTGTCGTTGATAACGGCCGCGGTATCCCGGTAGATATGCATGAAAAAGAACAAAAATCTGCTCTGGAGGTCGTGCTTACCGTGTTGCATGCAGGAGGTAAATTCGATAAAGGATCTTATAAGGTTTCGGGCGGTTTGCACGGAGTCGGTGTTTCTTGTGTGAATGCTTTGTCTACTTATTTGCGTGCTGAAATCAGACGTGGCGGAAAAATATATATGCAGGAATTTTCATGCGGAAAACCTTTGCATGATGTTGAGGTAATCGGTACGACCGATAAAACCGGTACTACGATTATTTTTAAACCGGATACCGATATATTTTCGGAAACGGTTTATCAATTTAATATTCTTGCTTCGCGTTTACGCGACCTGGCTTATTTGAATGCCGGTATCTATCTCTCTTTAACCGATAAACGCGAAAAGAAAGAGAACGGCGAATTTAAACGCGATGAATTTTATTCGGTAGAAGGATTGAAAGAATTTGTTCGTTATATCGATAGCTCGAAAGAACATCTTATCGATGATGTTATACATATATCTACCGAAAAGCAAGGTGTTCCTGTAGAGGTGGCAATGACTTATAATACCTCTTACAATGAGAATATTTATTCTTATGTAAATAATATCAATACTATAGAGGGAGGTACTCATCTTGCGGGCTTCCGTCGTGGCCTTACACGTACTTTGAAAAAATATGCCGAAGACTCGAAAATGCTTGAAAAAGTGAAAGTAGAGATTAGTAGCGATGACTTTAGAGAAGGCCTTACTGCGGTTATTTCGGTAAAAGTAATGGAGCCTCAGTTTGAAGGGCAAACTAAAACGAAACTCGGGAATAATGAAGTGATCGGAGCTGTAGATATGGCGGTTAGCGAAGCCTTGAGAAACTATCTCGAGGAGAATCCGAAACCGGCTAAGGCAATTGTCGAAAAAGTAATATTGGCTGCTACTGCACGTCATGCGGCACGTCATGCCCGGGAAATGGTGCAGCGTAAATCACCTCTTTCAGGAGGCGGGTTACCGGGAAAACTGGCCGATTGCTCGAAACGAAATCCCGAAGAATGTGAAATATTCCTTGTCGAGGGAGACTCTGCCGGTGGAACGGCTAAACAAGGTCGTGATCGTGCTTTTCAGGCTATTCTTCCCTTGCGTGGAAAAATTCTCAATGTAGAAAAGGCGATGCATCATAAAGTGCTCGAAAGTCAGGAGATACGAAACATATATACGGCATTGGGCGTAACGATCGGGACCGAAGACGATACAAAAGAGGCGAATATCTCGAAGATACGATACCATAAGATTATAATCATGACCGATGCCGATGTCGATGGTAGTCATATTGCGACGCTTATCATGACTTTCTTTTTTCGTCACATGCGTCCGCTTATCGAAAACGGATACCTATATTTAGCTACGCCTCCCTTATACCTATGTAAAAAGGGAAAAGTGGAAGAATATTGTTGGACCGATCAGCAACGCCAGCAGTTTATTTTGAAATATGCTAACGGTAATGAAAATCAGATACATACGCAACGTTATAAAGGTCTCGGCGAAATGAACGCCCATCAGCTATGGGAGACAACCATGGATCCTGAAAACCGAATTCTGCATCAGGTAACTATCGATAATGCGGCAGAAGCAGATCGTATCTTCTCGATGCTTATGGGGGAAGATGTAGGACCCCGGCGTGAATTTATCGAAGAAAATGCAAATTATGCTAATGTAGATGCGTAAAGCATACAGAAACATATGATCCCTCAAAGATGTGAAATTAACTTAAATGTCTTTGAGGGATTTTTTAATTTATTGTTAACACTGTCACATTTTGCTAAAAAAATCTTTTTGCGCTTAAACCTTATCGGTAAAAGAGAGTCTTAAAGAGGAATTTTTGTTTTAGGGTAATTATATAGGTCTTTATGAAAAAAGTGATTTTGGGGTTGGTATGGGTATTACTGACTGTCTTTTCGTCCTCTGCAGCGAATGTAAAGGGGCGTGTGATCGATAGTAAAACGAAAAATGCCGTAGATTATGCTACCGTTTCTTTATTAAAAAAAGGAGTAGAAGCACCAATGAAAGCAACGACAACCGATTTAAAAGGTGCGTTTGCTATTCCGGGCGTTCCAAAGGGTGAATATACTTTAAAGGTTAGCTTTGTGGGCTATACACCCGTAGAAGTACCGGTTTCTGTTACTGAAGACGGTGATATAAATCTAAAAAATATAATTCTTCATGAAAGTGTACATGCTTTGAAAGAGGTACAAGTTGTAGGGCAGCGTACACAGATGAAGCTCGATGTCGACCGGAAAGTATTCAGTGTCGACCAGAATATCGCATCGGCCGGAGGTTCCGCTTCGGAAGTATTGCAAAATATTCCTTCGGTAGATGTCGATAACGAAGGGAATGTTTCGTTGAGAAACAATTCGAGTGTAGAAGTGTGGATCAACGGTCGGGCTGCGGGGCTTACCGAAGATAATCGTGCGCAGATACTCGAACAAATGCCTGCTGAAAGTATCGAGCGGATTGAAGTAATCACCAACCCTTCGGCTCAATATAGTCCCGAGGGTAGTGCCGGTATTATTAATATTGTATTGAAGAAAGAACGTAAAGCCGGATATTACGGTAGCGTATCGGCGGGAGCCAATACTTTTGGCGGAGTAAACGGTTCGATAAATGTCAACTATAATTCGGCAAAAGTAGATGCTTATGCAAATGTAGGCGTGAGAAGTATGCGTTTTAAGAATCGTACCGATACTTATCGTGAATCATGGCTCGATAATCCCGATGATAAAAGTATTCTGAATCAGAAAAACAGGGGTAAAATGAATGGTGTGGGGACGTTTATCCGTACCGGTGTTACCTGGCATATGACAGAAAATGACGATCTTGGATTTTCATTTATGGGGATGCTCGGTAACCGGAGTAATAAAACGACTCTGCAATCGTTCGATGGGGCTGGTATTTTGTCCCGCGATCGTATTTCGAATAGTGATGGAGATCATAATCGTTATGATTTTACGATCGATTATAATCATAAATTCAACAAAACCGATAATCTGGCGGCTTCTGTTTCTTATGATTTCGGTGTTATGAAAGAGACCAGCGATTATACTCAGAATACTCTTCAGGGAGTTTCGGCTCAGCAACAAAAAAGTAATAATGACGATAAAGGCGTCGAAATAAAAGTAGATTATTCTAAGAGTATCGGTGAGAAGTTTAAACTCGGAGCCGGTTATCAGGGAAATCTCGACTGGCGTACGAGTGATGTAAGAACGTTCGATGGTGAGAGTTTAGACATCTTACAGCCGAATATCAAATTGAATAATACATTCGATTATAAAGAGAATATACAAGCGATATATGCAACTTTCTCAGGCAAAATAGATAAATTTAATTTTCAGGCGGGACTGAGAGGTGAATATATGCGTTATAATACCAAAACAGAGGCTTATATTCCGGTAGATGAAGGAAAGAAGGAGTACTGGCATGTATATCCGAGTCTGTTTTTGGGATATAGTCTTCCTCGTGGAAATGAGTTGCAGGTAAATTATACCAGCCGGGTTCGGCGTCCGAGAGGTTGGCAAATAAATCCTTTCCGAAATGTAACCGATTCTACCTCTATAAGTTATGGTAATCCTAATCTGGATCCGGAATTTACGAATGCTTTTGAGTTGAATTATATTAAAAACTGGACCGAGCATACCTTGTCGGCTTCGCTTTATTACCGGAATACCGATGGTGTAATACAAAATGTAAAGTATTTTGATGATCCGGCAATGTATTCTACTTTTGAAAATATTACCCGTTCTCAAAGTTCGGGACTCGAACTGGTTTCAAAAAACCGCCTGTTTCGTATACTCGATCTTACGACAACGGTAAATGTGTATTATTATAAACTCAATGGCTTCGATTATTCATATCGTACCGAAGAAGGTTTTTTTACAGAACATTATAAGGGCAGTGAAGATTTTTCATGGAATGCCCGTATGATGGCTAATGTAATACTTCCTTGGAGTATTTCGTTACAGGTGACCGGTAATTATAATTCTAAACGGGTATCGGCTCAAGGCGAAACTAAAGATAACTATTCGCTCGATGCCGGTATACGTAAATCATTTCTTTCCCGTAAGCTCAATATTGCCATATCGGGTAGAGACCTGCTCGATTCGCGACGTCGTAAATCGAGCAGTTACGGAAGTAATTTCTATGAAGTTTCCGATGCCCGATGGGGAGGACGTAGCGTGACCTTTACCCTTACTTATATGTTCGGTAATGGCGGAAACAAACAGAAACAAAGGCCGCTGGAAACCCCTGATTCGTATGAAAATGATATGATGGATTTCTGATGATATGATATCGATCTTTTGTATTTGATCTTTTGAGATCTTGTCGTAGCGACCGGTTGTTTTAATCATTTTTCATCCTTCTATAGATGTTGGGAAATAAAATATTATTTACTTTGTAGAAATGTATTTCTGCGAAGCGGGAAAACAGGTTAAAAAACAGATTATTATGACAAAAAAAAATACAAGGGAAAAAGGAAATTTCCGATTAAAAAAGCATGAAATAATAGAACGTATCACCTCTTTTTTTATGGTAGACGGTGCGCGTACATTTAATTATAAGCAAGTGTCTCACGGGATAGGGGCGAAAACGGAAATTCAGAAACAGATGGTTTGCCAGATTTTGGAGACGATGGTATCCGATGGTTTTCTAATTGAAGTTACTCCCGGTAAATTTAAACTCAATCATCGCGGCAATACATTAAACGGTGTTTTTGAACGCCGCAGTAACGGAAAAAATCACGTTATTCCCGAGGATGGCGGAGAGCCTGTATTTGTAGCCGAACGAAATTCGTTGCGGGCTATGAACGGCGATAAAGTGAAGTTGCTAATGTATGCTAAACGTAAAAACCATGATCCCGAAGGAGAGGTGATAGAAATTATAGAGAAAACTCCTCAGATATTTGTAGGAACTCTCGAGGTGCAAAAACATTTCGCTTTTTTACTCACCGATAATAAAGTATTAGCTAATGATATTTTTATTCCGAAAGAAAAGCTTAAAGGCGGTAGGTCGGGAGATAAAGCGGTCGTACGTATTACCGAATGGCCTGAAAGGGCAAAGAATCCTTATGGAGAAGTGATGGATGTATTGGGTGCATCGGGAGAAAATAATACCGAAATGCATGCTATTCTCGCGGAATTCGGTTTGCCGTATTCTTATCCGAAGGCAGTAGAAAAAGCGGCTGAAAAGATTAATGATAAAATTACAAAAGAAGATCTGAAAGATCGAGAAGATTTTCGAGGGGTCACCACATTTACTATCGATCCCAAAGATGCCAAGGATTTTGATGATGCGCTCTCGATTCGCCGGTTACCTAATAAAAACTGGGAAGTGGGTGTGCATATTGCCGATGTGACACATTATGTGAAGCAAGGGAGCCTGATCGACCGGGAAGCCGAAAACCGGGCGACTTCGGTTTATTTGGTAGACAGAACAATACCTATGCTTCCCGAACGGTTATGTAATCAGATTTGTTCATTACGACCCCAAGAGGAAAAATTGTGTTTTTCTGCTATTTTCGAATTTGATGAAAATGCGCAGATGAAGTCGTCTCGCATTTCCCGTACGGTTATTTATTCCGATCGTCGTTTTACTTATGAAGAGGCGCAACAAGTAATAGAGACCGGCGAAGGCGAATATAAAGAAGAATTGTTGGCCTTGAACGATTTGGCGCAAAAATTAAGATCGCGACGGTTTAGTAACGGAGCTATAAATTTTGACCGTCATGAGGTGAAATTTGAAATCGACGAGAAGGGGAAACCGATAAGCGTTTACTTTAAAGTCTCTAAAGAGGCTAATAAATTAGTAGAGGAATTTATGCTTTTGGCGAATAAAACCGTAGCCGAATCGATAGGGAAAGTTCCCAAAGGGCATAAAGCAAAAGCTTTTGTTTATCGCATACATGATCTTCCCGATCCGGAAAAAATGAATAATCTGGCGATGTTTATCCGTCGGTTCGGATATAATTTGAAAACACAAGGTAGTAACAGCGAAGTATCGAAATCGATAAATTCGTTACTCGATACAGTACAAGGAAAACGGGAGGAAAATCTGATTGAAACTGTCGCGATACGTACAATGGCCAAAGCCGCTTATTCTACTAAAAACGTAGGCCATTACGGGTTAGCTTTCGAACATTATACACATTTTACATCTCCGATTCGGCGTTATCCCGATATGATGGTACACCGTTTGCTCGAAAGATATATGGCAGGAGGGCGTAGTGTAAACGAAAGCAAGCTCGAAGAGGAATGTAAACATTCTTCTGAAATGGAACTGGTCGCTGCCAGTGCTGAACGAGCTTCGATAAAATACAAACAGGTCGAATTTTTGAGTGAAAGACTTGGCGAAGAATATGACGGAGTGATCTCTGGAGTAACTGAATGGGGCCTGTATGTTGAGATAAATGAAAATAAATGTGAAGGATTGGTTCCGATACGTGATCTCGAAGACGATTTTTATGAATTCGATGAAAAGAATTATTGTCTGACAGGCCGGCGCAGAAAAAAGATTTATCGTTTGGGCGACCCCATACGTATACAAGTGGCCAGAGCCAACCTCGAAAGAAAACAACTCGATTTCGCATTAGTAGAATAATGTCCTGAAAAGGTATTTTTAGTGTGAATTGTTTTGCCGATTCTTTAACTAAAAGTATAGGAAGAAAATTATTCCCTCGATAAGATTTTTTGAGAAGACATGCAAAAGACCGCATTGGAATATATATTCGCTTTGCGGTCTTTTGCAGTTAATTATGAATTTGTACTTTGCGCATTCTGAATAGTTTATTTATATTTGTAGGTTAAAAATTACCATTGAAGAAAGCAGAGAATTATGGAAGAAAATACACCGGCACCGACTCCCGGACTCGAATACGGCTCTGACGCCATACGTACTCTCGATTGGAAAGAGCATATACGGCGTCGTCCCGGTATGTATATCGGAAAATTGGGAGACGGCACCCATGCCGATGACGGAATTTATGTTTTATTGAAGGAGGTTCTCGATAACGCCGTCGATGAATACATGATGGGTTATGGAAAACAGATCGAAGTAACTCTTGTCGAGAATACGATTACAGTACGTGATTACGGTAGGGGAATCCCTCTCGATAAAGTAAAAGACGTTTCTTCTAAAATGAATACCGGAGCCAAGTATGATTCTAAAGCTTTTAAAAAATCGGTCGGTTTGAACGGTGTCGGTATTAAAGCGGTGAATGCTCTTTCGAGTGAATTTTATATTTGTTCGTACCGGGACGGTAAATGTAAAGCTTATCTGTATCGTTCGGGTAATGTTTCTGAAGATTATCCTTTAGCAGATGCTCATGAGCAGAACGGTACTTTTGTACGTTTTGTAGCCGATGCAAATATTTTTCCTACTTATCGTTACCGTGACGAATTTATTGAAGCTTTACTGAAAAATTACGTGTATCTGAATTCGGGAATGGCAATTGTTTTCAACGGTCGTCGTTTTTATTCGAAAAACGGTCTCGTAGATCTTTTGAATGAGAAAATGACCTCTGAGCCATTGTATCCGGTTATACATCTTAAAGGTGACGATATCGAGGTGGTGATTACTCATAATAACCAATATGGAGAAGAATATTATTCTTTTGTAAACGGCCAGCATACCACACAGGGGGGGACACATCTTACTGCTTTTCGTGAGGCGGCTTCACGTACGATTAAAGAATATTATAATAAGAACTTCGACTATTCCGATATCCGTAACGGTATCGTTGCCGCCGTAAGTATTAAAGTGGAAGAACCGGTATTCGAGTCGCAGACAAAAACAAAACTGGGATCGAGAGATATGGGGCCTGAGGGTCCTACGATTTCTAAATTTATCGGTGATTTTTTGAAAAAAGAACTTGATAATTATTTACACAAAAATGCGGAGACTTCCGATATTCTATTAAAAAAAATACTCGATTCGGAAAAAGAACGGAAAGCGATTGCAGGTGTTACGAAACTGGCTCGAGAAAGAGCTAAAAAAGCTAATTTACATAATCGAAAATTAAGAGATTGCCGGGTACATTTTAATGATACGAAGGGGGATAACCGTGACGAATCGTCGATATTTATTACCGAGGGAGATTCGGCCACCGGGTCGATAACCAAGAGCCGTAATGTAGAGACTCAGGCGGTATTCAGTTTGCGAGGCAAACCTCTTAATTCTTACGGCCTAACTCGTAAAGTTGTATATGAAAATGAAGAATTTAACCTGCTGCAGGCTGCCCTTAATGTAGAAGACGGTATAGAAGGTTTACGGTATAATAAAATAATTATCGCGACCGATGCCGATGTTGACGGTATGCATATACGTTTGTTGCTGATTACATTTTTCCTTCAGTTCTTTCCCGATCTCATTAAGAAAGGACATGTGTATATTCTGCAGACCCCGTTATTCAGAGTGCGTAATAAAAAAGACACCTACTATTGTTATAACGAAGAGGAACGTATTGCAGCGATGAATAAGATAAAAGTAAATCCTGAAATTACGAGGTTTAAAGGTTTGGGAGAAATTTCGCCCGATGAATTTCGCCATTTTATCGGACCCGATATTCGTCTCGATCAGGTTACTCTGCGTAAGGAGGATCTCGTGAAAGAATTGCTGGAGTTTTATATGGGTAAGAATACCATGGAGCGTCAGAATTTTATTATACAAAATCTGGTTGTAGATGAAGACGAACTTTGATAAAAGAATCGCTATTTTCCCGGGTACATTCGACCCTTTTACGATAGGCCATATGTCTTTAGTGGAACGAGGCTTGAGAATGCTCGACGAGATTATTATCGCAGTAGGTGAAAATACGGCAAAAAGCCAGTATTACACGCTTTCAGAAAGGGTAGATATGCTTGAGCACTTGTTTAAGGGAAACGACCGGGTTAAAGTTATGTCTTATAATTGTCTCACCGTGGATTTGGCCCGGAAACATCATGCCGATTATATTTTGCGGGGGATACGATCGGTCAACGATTTCGAATATGAAAAAACGATAGCCGATGTAAATCGGAAAATTTCAGGAGTCGAGACTTTGGTACTTTTTACCGAACCCGAACATACGCATATTAGTTCTACGATCGTACGTGAATTGTTACGTTACGGACGTAATGTAGATGAATTTATACCTGCGGGTTTGCGTTTAAGTGAAAGAAAATAAAGATTATAAATAAAATCGAATAATGAAAAAAAGCATGATTTTTCTGATAGCGTTTTGCTGCGTTTTTTTCGCGCACGCTCAACGTCAATCGGAAGCTAATAAAAAATTGAGTTTGGCTGCTTATGCTGTGGCAAATCTCTATGTTGATGACGTAGATGAAAATAAACTTACCGAGGATGCCATACGGGGTATGCTCAAGCAACTCGATCCGCACTCGGTATATGTTACGGCTGAAGATCAGAAGGATATCGAAGCATCGATGCAAGGTAATTTCGATGGTATAGGCATTCAGTTCAATATGAATAACGACACGCTTTATGTCGTTCAGACTGTTCCCGGTGGTCCTTCCGAAAAGGTAGGAATTATGGCTGGTGACCGTATTATTGCGGTAAATGATACGGTAATTGCAGGAGTAAAGATGAAGAATACCGATATTATGAAGCGTTTGCGGGGAACCAGAGGCAGTAAAGTAAATGTTAAGGTTTTGCGCCGCGGAGTCGCAACTCCGTTAAATTTTAGGATAACTCGTGACCAAATTCCGATTCATAGTGTAGATGCCGCCTATATGATCGATAAAAATACTGGTTATATCCGGTTGAATCGTTTTGCGGGAAATACCAGTAAAGAGGTTTCCGATGCCATAAAAAAATTGAAAAAATCGGGAATGAAAAATCTTATTTTCGACTTGCAAGGGAACGGAGGAGGATATTTGAAAGCGGCGTTCGATGTTGCGAACGAATTTCTGTCGAAAGGAGAATCTGTAGTTAATACACAAGGACGCCATTCTAAAGATACCAGTTTCAAAGCCGACGGATCAGGACAATTTAAAGAAGGTAAAATAATTTTCTTGGTCGATGAAGGCTCGGCCTCGGCCTCGGAGATTGTATCTGGAGCGATACAAGATTGGGATAGGGGCGTTATCGTGGGTCGGCGTACCTTTGGGAAGGGATTGGTACAAAGAGAATTACCGTTTGCCGATGGCTCGGTTATCAGATTGACTACTGCTCGGTATTATACGCCTTCGGGAAGGTGTATACAAAAACCTTATGAAAAAGGGGATAACGAAGATTACCAGAAAGATCTTATCAATCGGTATAATAATGGAGAATTGTCGAATGCCGATAGTATTCATTTTCCTGATTCCCTGAAATATACGACTTTGAAAAATCATCGTACAGTATATGGAGGCGGAGGTATTATGCCCGATTATTTTGTCCCTCTGGATACTACGTTTTATACCGATTATCATCGGGATTTGGTCGCTAAAGGTATTCTCAACCAATATATAATTTCTTATATCGATACTCATCGAAAAGAGTTAACGTCGAAATATAAAAACCTTGATAAATATATTTCTCAATTCCAGGTGTCTGAAGATATGTTGAATGGACTTATTGAGGCTGGTAAAAAAGATAGTATTACCTATAATGAAAAGCAGTTTGAGATATCGAAACCGATAATTCAGCAACAATTAAAGGCTCTTATTGCCCGGGATCTTTTCGATATGGAAGCTTATTTTAAAATTATAAATCAGATAAGCGATTCTTATCGTAAGGCTCTCGAGATAATCGGTAATAATGAGGAATACGATAAGCTGCTGAAAGGAAAGTAAAAAAGAGATTTATTTTGTAGTTGTAATAAGGGCGGAACAATCGCAGTAGCCGGTTATTCCGCCCTTTTATTTATAAAGAAACCCGGTTACCTGTAAGGCAACCGGGTTTCTTTAAATATATCGGAGGTATATTACATTCTGTCGGGAACTTCTATTCCCAAGAGTTTCATCCCGGATTTAACGATTTTCGCTACATTCCGAGAAAGCAATAACCGGAAATTTCGTATTTCTTCATTTTCCTCGCGTAGAATGGAAAAATCGTGATAAAACTGATTATACTCTTTTACCAAATCGTAAATATAATTTGCAATAAGAGCTGGGCTATATTGAGACCCTGCATCGCTGACGATCGCCGCATAGTCGGCTAGATGTTGTACCAATGAAATTTCTTTATCGGAAAGATTGATTTCTTCCGAAGCTTTTGAGGGTAGAGTTATTCCGCTATCGGCTGCTTTCCTCAAGACCGAACAGATACGTGCATGAGTGTACTGTATAAATGGACCGGTGTTTCCGTTGAAATCGATCGATTCCTGAGGGTCGAATAACATATTTTTTCGAGGATCTACTTTCAGAATAAAGTATTTCAATGCGCCCAATCCGACCATGCGGGCTATACCGGCAGCTTCTTCTTCGCTACAATCATCGAGTTTGCCGAGTTCGGCCGATGTTTCCCGAGCTGTTTTTATCATTTCATCCATCAGATCGTCTGCATCGACAACAGTTCCTTCTCTCGATTTCATTTTCCCGTTAGGCAGTTCTACCATACCGTACGAAAAATGAACAAGGCTTTTCCCCCAACTGAACCCTAACTTATCGAGTAGTATAGAAAGCACTTGAAAGTGGTAATTTTGTTCATTTCCTACGACATAAATCATTTTGTCGATGGGGTAATCTCTGAAACGGAGTTTTGCCGTACCGATGTCCTGTGTCATATATACCGATGTGCCATCGCTTCTTAACAGAAGTTTATGATCGAGCCCTTCAGCTGTGAGATCGGCCCAAACCGAACCGTCTTCCTTTCGGTACATAATACCTTTTTCGAGGCCTTCGATTACTTTTTCTTTTCCTTCGAGATAAGTTTCCGATTCGTAATATATTTTATCGAAATCTACTCCCATCATTTTATACGTGTCATCAAACCCGTCATATACCCAATGGTTCATGGTACGCCATAAGGAAACGACGTCTTTGTCTCCGGCTTCCCACTTGCGAAGCATTTCACGGGCTTCGGCCATTAAAACCGATGCCGTTTCGGCTTCTTCTTTGGTCATCCCTTTAGCTTGCAGATCGTTCAACTCTTCTTTGTATTTTTTATCGAAAAGGACATAAAAATCGCCGATGAGATGATCGCCTTTTTTACCGCTGCTTTCAGGAGTTACGCCATTTCCCCATTTTTGCCAAGCAAGCATCGATTTACAGATGTGAATTCCCCGGTCGTTCACGATATTTGTTTTTACGACCTTCATACCGTTTGCTTTCAATATTTCAGATATACTGTAACCCAAAAGATTGTTACGAACGTGCCCTAAATGGAGAGGTTTATTGGTGTTGGGAGAGGAATATTCTACCATAACAAGCGGAGAATTTTCCCCGGCCTTTTTCAGTCCGTACGAATCGTCGGCATTGATGTCGTTAAGTTGTTCTACCCATGAAGACGGGGCAATTATCAAATTCAGAAAACCTTTAATAACATTATATGAGGCGATTGCAGGCTCATTTTTTATCAGATATTCGCCTATCTCCTTAGCTGTAGCTTCTGGATTTTTTCGGGAAGCTTTCAGATAGGGAAATACGACGAGTGTAAGGTGACCTTCAAATTCTTTTTTTGTTTTTTGTAGCTGTACGGCTGACCCTTCGGGTGAGATATTGTAAAGTTCCCCGAGAGCTTTAACTACCGCATCGGTAATTTTATTTTCTATCTTCATATCGGTATATTATTTAGCTGCTGTGAATTAGGATGCAAAGATAAATGTTTTTTGATGAATTACAGCATGTTTAATCGGATGTAACGGTAAAGAGCTCTTTTTAAACGAGAACGATCGACCTTAAGAGGTCGATCGTTGCAATATATAAAACGATTGTACATGCAGGTTTATATTTTTTTGAGGTAAGCTCTTCGGCGTTTATGTTGTTTGTTTTCGAAATATTGCCATTGAGACTGTACTTTCCCGTTTTCTTCGAGTTCGGGATTACTTTCAGCGTATTTATATCCATTTTTGATAAATACGGGGATCAGATCGGAGAAAAGCAGCGCATTGGCTCCTGTATTTTGGTAATCGGGACGTATGGCAACCAGTAAAAGATCGACAATGTCGTTTTTTCCGCGAAGAGCTTTGAGGATATGTATAAAACCGAACGGGAATAATTTTCCTTTAGCCTTCTGCATAGCCCTGGTCATCGAAGGTATTGCGATACCGACACCAATAAGGTCTTTTTCTTCGTTAATGATGAGGGTAACATTTTCGAGTCTTACCATAGGCAGATACATTTTTATGTAATAATCGATCTGTCTTTGATTTAAAGGAGAGTAGCCGTATAAATTGGCATAAGCGTCGTTGATAAGTTCGAATATTTTTTGCCCGTAATCTTTTACCAGTTTTTTCGAAGAGGTATATTTTACGATATCGAGTTTGTATTTTGTTTTTACGATATTGGCTATGCGCTGATGTTTCTCGGGAATAGATTCCGGAACAAAAATTTTAAATTCAACCCAATCTACGTCTTTTTCATATCCCAGTTTCGTGATATGCTCGATATAGTAGGGATAATTATAAATGGCCACCATTGTCCCGATCTGATCGAATCCTTCGACCAACAATCCTTCTGGGTCCATATCGGTGAATCCGAGGGGTCCATTCACTTCTTCCATCCCTTTTTCCCGAGCCCATGTTTCTACGGCATTGAACAGGGCTTTACTAACATCGGGATCGTCTATAAAATCGACGAATCCGAAGCGGGCGGTTTTTCGACCGGTCTTTTCGTTTACCCGATTATTGATGATGCCCGCTATGCGTCCAACGGGTATTTCACCGTCGAATGCCATATAATAAACCGATTCGCAATATTCAAAAGCCGGATTGGTGTCGGCATTCAGAGTATTTACTTCGTCGTATATTAGTTGAGGAACAGCGTACGGATTATTTTTATATAAATCGATATTAAAACGTGCAAACTTTTTTAATTCTCGTTTTCCCGAAATCTCTCTAATGGTTATGCCCATGTTGTGTTGCAATTAAAAAACAATGATTTTGCAAATATAGATTATTATTTTGAAAAATAAACAAATAGGCCGATCTTATTCTTTTTCTCCGTAAGCCAGATCTCCGGCGTCTCCCAAGCCCGGAACGATGTAAGAATGTTCGTCGAGTTCGGGATCGATAGCTGCTACCCAAACTGTTGTTTTGTCATCGGGAAAATGTTCTTTTACATAATCGATCGCTTTCTGGCTGGCGATGATAGAGGCAACGTGTATATGTCGAGGGTTTCCTTTGGTAAGAAGAGCTCTGTAAGCCAGTTCCATCGATCCCCCCGTGGCCAGCATCGGGTCGGTAATTATTAGAACTTTCCCGTCGATTCGAGGGGAGGCGATATATTCGATAAATATTTCGAAATTAAGTTTGTCTTTATATTTACGGTAAGCAGAGACGAATGCATTTTCGGCCTTGTCGAAATAGTTGAGAAATCCCTGATGAAAAGGTACTCCAGCGCGTAAGATTGTAGCCAATACCAGCGAATCGTCGGATGTATTCACAATCGAGGTGCCTAAAGGAGTATTAATTTCTTTGGGACTATATTCGAGATCTTTGCTTAGCTCGTAAGACATTACTTCTCCAATGCGTTCGAGATTACGTCTGAATCTCAAACGGTCGTTTTGGGTATCGATGCAACGCAGTTCGGCGACAAACCGGTTCAACTCCGAGTTGGTCTCAGAAAAATTTACAATTTTCATGTATGACTGTGATTATATTTTTGCAAAGATAGATAATTCCGTTTATTCTGATACAAAACCGAAGGAAAATTGGTTTGTTACAGAGGTATTTGGATAATGAAATAAAAAAAACGGACAATTACTGAAAAATTTCTTTAATTGGAGAGCTACTTCTTATATTTTTATTAATTTTGCCACGGATTTCAGAAAGAGATAATAAACAAGATAAGTTAATCATTTAATCAAAACAAAAGATGGCTACATTAGATTTAACAAAGTACGGGATTACCGGTGTAAAGGAAATCGTACACAATCCGTCTTACGATGTTTTGTTCGCTGAAGAAACAAAACCGGGTTTGGAAGGCTTTGAAAAAGGTCAGGCTACCGAAATGGGTGCAGTAAATGTAATGACTGGTATTTACACCGGTCGTTCTCCTAAAGATAAATTCCTGGTAAAAGACGCTACCAGCGAAAATACTGTATGGTGGACTTCAGATGACTATAAAAACGATAACAAACCGGTTACAACCGAGACTTGGAAAGTTTTGAAAGATTTGGCTGCTAAAGAATTGTCAAATAAAAAATTGTATGTTGTTGATGGTTATTGCGGTGCAAACGAAGCTACTCGTCTGAAAGTACGTTTCATCATGGAGGTAGCATGGCAGGCTCATTTTGTTACCAACATGTTTATCCGTCCTTCTAAAGAAGAATTGGAAACTTTCGAGCCGGATTTTATTGTATATAATGCTTCTAAAGCAAAAGTAGATAATTTTAAAGAACTGGGTCTGAATTCTGAAACAGCTGTCGTATTCAACCTGACTACTAAAGAACAGGTAATTCTGAATACTTGGTATGGCGGTGAAATGAAAAAAGGTATGTTCTCTATGATGAACTACTTTAATCCTTTGCGTGGTATAGCTTCTATGCACTGTTCGGCTAATACCGATAAAGAAGGTAAGAGCACGGCTATCTTCTTCGGATTGTCCGGTACCGGTAAAACAACTCTTTCAACCGACCCGAAACGTGAATTGATCGGCGACGACGAACATGGCTGGGACGATGAAGGCGTATTTAATTATGAAGGCGGTTGCTATGCAAAAGTTATCAACCTCGATAAAGACAGCGAACCCGATATCTGGAATGCAATCAAACGTGATGCTCTCCTCGAGAATGTTACTGTAGATGCAAACGGTAAAATCGACTTTACCGATAAGAGCACAACAGAAAATACACGTGTATCTTATCCAATTTATCATATCGAAAATATTGTAAAACCGGTTTCTAAAGGACCTCATGCAAAACAGGTTATTTTCTTGTCTGCCGATGCTTTCGGTGTATTGCCTCCTGTTTCTATCCTGAGTCCTGAACAGGCACAATATTATTTCTTGTCTGGTTTTACTGCTAAATTGGCCGGTACAGAACGTGGTATTACCGAACCGACTCCTACTTTCTCTGCATGTTTCGGTGCAGCTTTCTTGAGTTTGCATCCTACTAAATATGCTGAAGAACTGGTGAAGAAAATGACAAAAACAGGTGCAAAAGCTTATTTGGTAAATACCGGTTGGAATGGAACAGGAAAACGTATCTCGATTAAAGATACTCGCGGTATTATCGATGCTATCCTCGACGGTTCTATCGATAAAGCTCCTACGAAAACGATACCTTATTTCGATTTTGTAGTACCGACCGCCCTTCCGGGTGTAGATCCCAAAATCCTCGATCCTCGCGATACTTACAATTGTGCTTGCGAATGGGATGAAAAAGCAAAAGATCTTGCACAACGTTTCATTAAGAACTTTGCTAAGTTTACAGGAAACGAAGCCGGAAAAGCTTTGGTTGCTGCTGGTCCTAAATTGTAATTAAAAGGAAACAGGTTTACTTGATAAATAAAAAAGAGAGCGACATTGTCGCTCTCTTTTTTATTTATATTTTGTGAGAAATTTCGATATAGAGAATTATTGGTCGTTACAAGTGAGTAGATAAAAACAAGAAGTAACGAAAAAATTGCGTAGGTACGGGATTTTACCCATGGCAGATGATAACAAACGGGGACGCATCCCGAATTTTATTTCGTAATGAGGATTTATAAAATAAAACCGCTCGTCGATAATCTTATATGCCGTTTTTCCGGCGACTTTTCGGAAACATTCTATACTCGTGCGGCATTTTTTAATTTCTTTGAGCTCTTCGATATAGCCGGGGGTCTCTCCGCAGAGTTTCAGGAAGCCGGGGTATAAAAAACCGGGAAGCAGGTGTACGAATGGCAGACGTGAAGTGATGCGGCTATGCCCGATTTGTTGATGTCCGCCAAATGGCATTTGCCATGCCGGGAATCCGAAAAATAGAATTCCGTCGGGTTTCAGAAAACGTTTGATATGTTCCAAAAATGAGATTTTATCGGCAATGTGTTCGATTACATCGTGAATAAGTACGATATCGAAAGTTTCCTGAAGAGTATTTACCGAAAATATATCTGAAGCCAGCAAATTTCCTTCGATTCCTTTTTTATCGAAAAATTCGCGAGCTTGTTTAATTCGGTTAACCGAAAGATCTACTCCTGTAATGCGGCATCCTTTTTCGTAAAACGGAATTAAATTTCCACCTTCGCCGCATCCTATTTCCAATACATTGCAATGTGAACCCAATGTGCGGAACTTTTCTATGTACGGAACATAATATTTCCGGCTTGTAACGCTGAGTTCGTCAAAATACTGGGTACGATCGGTATGTCTTCTCTGCATGGTTTTAATATATATTTTACAAATATAAAATTAAAATGGAGACTGTGAAAATAATTCCGAGTATATTGTTTTTGAGTGAAAATGATCTTTCTTAAAGGAAAAAAAAGGGTTTCGTGGCCCGAATTTCATTATTCATTATTAAATTTGTTACCTCAACATAAACACGAAAAACCTTGGCAAAAGCAATTGTCGAAACCCCTTTGATGAAACAATACATCGAGATGAAAGAAAAACATCCCGATGCTATCCTTCTTTTCCGTGTCGGTGATTTTTATGAGACTTTCTCGGAAGATGCCATCACCGCTTCCGAAATATTAGGAATAACACTTACAAGAAGGGCCAACGGAGCGGCACAGTATGTAGAATTGGCCGGTTTCCCTCATCACGCCCTCGATACTTATTTGCCTAAACTGGTAAGAGCCGGTAAAAGAGTCGCAATTTGCGAACAACTTGAAGATCCGAAGCTTACTAAAAAATTGGTGAAAAGAGGAATTACGGAGCTGGTAACTCCCGGCGTATCGATTAATGATAATATACTTAATCATAAAGAGAATAATTTTTTATCCGGAGTCCATTTTGGGAAGAACGGGATATGCGGTGTCGCTTTTCTCGATATTTCTACCGGAGAGTTTTTGACGGCCGAAGGAAATTACGATTATATCGATAAGTTATTAAATAATTTCGCTCCTAAAGAAGTTTTATTCGAAAGGAGTAAACGGCAACAATTCGAAGAACATTTCGGGTCTCGTTTTTTTACTTTCGAACTCGATGACTGGGTATTTACAGAAGAAGCTGCAACCGATCGGTTACTGAAACACTTTGAAACCCGTAATTTGAAAGGATTCGGAGTGCAGAATCTTAAAAACGGGATTGTTGCGTCGGGTTGTTTGTTATATTATCTCGATATAACGCAGCATAAACAAATATCGCATATAACGTCTCTTTCCCGTATAGAGGAAGAACGGTATGTGCGTCTCGATAAATTTACCGTACGTAGCCTCGAGTTATTGAATACGATGAATGAGGGTGGAAAAAGTCTGCTCGATGTCATCGATCGCACGACTAGCCCGATGGGGGCACGTTTGCTAAAGCGCTGGATTGTTTTTCCTCTGAAAGACGTTCAGCCGATAAACGACCGTCTCGAGGTGGTGGAGTATTTTTTTAAAGAGCCCGATCTGCGTGATGCTCTCGAGCAACAACTTTCTCTCATTGGGGATGTGGAACGTATTATATCGAAGGTTGCCGTAGGCCGTATCTCTCCTCGTGAAATGGTGCAGTTGAGGGTGGCTTTATCTGCGTTGGAGCCGATAAAAAATCTTTGTGAGAGAGCTGAAGAACCCGTTCTGAAGCGTATCGGTGATCAGTTGAATCCTTGTGCCGTTATTCGTGACCGCATTGCCCGTGAAATCAATCCCGACGCACCGTCCCTGATTAATCGCGGCGGTATCATTGCAAAAGGGGTAAATGCAGAACTCGACGAGTTGCGGGAAATGGCGTATTCGGGAAAAGATTATCTGTTGCATATACAGCAGCGGGAGATAGAGCGCACAGGCATTCCCAGTTTGAAAATCAGTTTCAATAACGTTTTCGGATATTATATCGAGGTACGTAATACTCATAAAGATAAAGTTCCGGAAGAGTGGATAAGGAAACAGACATTGGTAAATGCGGAGCGGTATATTACCCAAGAATTAAAAGAGTATGAAGAGAAAATATTGGGGGCCGAGGAAAAGATTCTTTCTCTCGAAACGCGATTGTTTAACGAATTGGTCGTTGCGCTAACCGAATATATTCCGGCAATACAGCACAATGCTAATTTAATCGCAAGGCTCGATTGTCTGCTGTCTTTCGCTACGATTGCGCGAGAAAACAAATATATACGCCCTGAAGTAAATGAAAGTGATGAGATCGATATCAAGGAAGGCCGTCATCCTGTGATCGAAAAACAACTTCCTCCCGGTGAAAAGTATGTTTCCAATAATGTTCTGTTAAATAATGATACTCAACAAATTATTATGATAACAGGACCCAATATGGCGGGAAAGTCGGCATTACTCAGGCAGACGGCTCTTATTGTGATCTTGGCTCAGATCGGGTGTTTCGTTCCGGCGGAAGCTGCCCGTATCGGAGTTGTAGATAAAGTATTTACCCGTGTGGGCGCATCTGATAATATATCTCTTGGTGAATCTACTTTTATGGTAGAAATGAACGAGGCTGCAGATATTCTGAACAACCTTTCGAACCGTAGTCTTGTTTTGTTTGACGAATTAGGACGCGGCACGAGTACATATGACGGTATTTCTATCGCTTGGGCCATTGTAGAGCATATTCACGAACATCCCCGGGCACGAGCCAAGACTCTTTTCGCTACCCATTATCATGAGTTGAATGAAATGGAGCGAACTTATAAACGTATCGCTAATTTTAATGTGTCGGTAAAAGAGGTAGATAATAAAGTGATTTTCCTGAGGAAACTCGTAAGAGGAGGGAGTGAACATAGTTTTGGTATACATGTCGCTAAAATGGCGGGGATGCCTCAAAGCATTGTAAAACGAGCCGGACAGATATTGAAACAGCTCGAAAGCGATAATCAGAATAACGGGATATCGAAACCTACCCGGGAAATTGCGACACAACGGGAAGGGATGCAATTGAGTTTCTTTCAGCTCGATGATCCGGTATTGAGTCAGATTCGGGATGAAATCGTTACCCTCGATATCAATAATCTTACTCCTATGGAGGCTTTGAATAAACTAAACGAAATACGAAAGATTATTACCGGAAAGTAATTTTTCTGACAATATTATAATTAAATGAAGATATCCGATTTTGAAATTATGGCTCCGGTAGGTTCCTATGAATCGTTGACTGCTGCCATACAAGGAGGAGCCGATTCGGTATATTTCGGGATCGAGGGATTGAATATGCGGGCTCGCTCATCGAATAATTTTACGATGGAAGATCTGCATGAGATCGCCCGCATTTGTCGTGAAAACGGAATGAAGAGTTACCTTACCGTAAACACGGTCATATACGATAACGATCTCGATCTTATGAGGCAAATTATCGATGCTGCCGGAAAAGCCGGAATTTCGGCTATTATAGCCAGTGACGTAGCGGCTATGATGTATGCCCGCAGCATCGGGGTAGAGGTGCATCTTTCTACGCAATTGAATATTTCGAATGCCGAGGCGTTGAAATTTTATGCTCAGTTTGCAGATGTGGCTGTATTGGCCCGAGAATTGAACCTGGAGCAGGTGACCGCGATATACAAGGCGATATGTGATGAACAAATTAAAGGACCCGGTGGTAATCTCATGCGGATAGAAATGTTTTGCCACGGGGCTTTATGTATGGCGGTGTCGGGAAAATGTTATCTGAGTTTGCATGAAATGAACGCTTCTGCTAACCGTGGAGCTTGTATGCAGATATGCCGGCGCGCATATACGGTTAAAGATCGCGACAGTGAAGTAGAGCTCGATATAGAAAACGAATATATCATGTCTCCCAAGGATCTGAAAACGATACATTTTATAAATAAAATGGTAGAGTCGGGTGTACGGGTATTTAAAATAGAGGGACGGGCACGAAGCGCCGAATACGTGCGTACGGTAGTAGAATGTTATCGTGAAGCGATTGAGTCTTGTGTAGAGGGTACTTTTACTGATGAAAAGATTGCTACATGGGACGACCGTCTCGCGACAGTTTTTAATCGGGGATTCTGGAACGGTTATTATTTGGGGCAGCGCCTTGGGGAATGGAGTCGTAATTATGGTTCTGGAGCGACAAAAAGAAAGGTTTATCTCGGTAAAGGGATTAAATATTTCTCGAAACTGGGTGTGGCCGAATTCCAGATGGAGACAAATTCCCTGAAAGTGGGTGATGAGATTTTAATCACGGGGCCGACGACAGGGGCTGTAACGAAAATTGTCGATGAAATACGCGTTGATCTAAAATCTGTTCCGGAAACGGTAAAAGGGGAACGTTTTTCGATTAAACTCGATGAGAAAATTCGGCCGTCGGATAAACTTTTTAAATGGGAACCCGTTACTCCCGGTTCTTAAAGATAAATGAGAACATGCTTGAATTTCGTAAAGCGGTCTTAGATGATGTCTCGCGGGTATATGCATTAAAGCAAAAAATGCTCGGGTATAAGTATCCCGGATTTAGTTGGAGCGAGTCTTATCCAACGGAAGAGGTTTTTAGAAATGATATTCTGCGCGGGGAGATGTATGTGCTTGAATCGGGAACGGGGGACTTATTAGGTGCTGTTTCGGTAAATGAAATACATGACGACCATTATAACTGTGTTTTGTGGGAGGGACAAACGCCCGTGTTTTATATCCACCGGCTTTTTGTAGATCCCTGTCGCAGGGGCGAACATCTCGGTGAAGAAATATTGCGAAATGTCATCGAACGCATGCGCGCAAACGGTTATCGTACGGCACGACTCGATACGTTTTCCGAAAATCGTTCAGCACAGAAATTATACCATCGAATGGGCTTCAACTTGAGAGGGGTTATTCCTTTAACCGGTAAGATCGGTTTATTTTACGCATACGAACTTTGTTTGCAAAATTATTTGGGAATTTAATAGCCTGTATTATTCTTTATCAGACTGCTATGTTCTGTTTTCTATGTAGATTTTTTATGATATGATTCTATTGTTCAGAAGTATGACTTTTTGTGATAAAGATAAAGGTATAGAAAAAGTGTTTGTAAAAATAAAAAAATTAAAAATCCCGGAAAGCTTGAGAAAGACAGCCATTTCCGGGATTTTTTAGAGTGGTAAAAATTTTTATTTCAATCCTCTTATTTTCAATAAAGATTCGGGGTTCGGTTCGGCACCTCGGAATTGAATATATAATTTCATCGGATCTTCACTATCCCCTTTTTCGAGAACGTTACTGCGGAATGCTTTTGCCGTCGGTTGATCGAAAATCCCCTTTTCTACAAAAGCCTCGAAAGCATCGGCGTCGAGTACCTGTGCCCATAGATAACTATAGTACCCCACTGCATATTCACCACTGAAAATGTGACTGAAATAGGTACTGCGATATCGTAAGCCGATTTCGTCGATCAATCCCATTTCATTGACTGCTGCTTTTTCGAAAGCTCTTACGTCGAAATTCTGTTCTTTGTTAACTTCGTGCCATTTCATATCGAGAATGCCAGCAGCCAGGAATTCGGTTGTTTCGAAACCTTGGTTGAAAGTCGCTACTTTTTCTATTTTTGCGATAAGAGAATCTGGGATGGCTTCTCCAGTCTTGTAATTTTTGGCATATAGTTTCAGTACTTCCGGGTGGGTGGCCCAATGTTCCATAACCTGAGAGGGTAATTCTACGAAATCTTGCATGACATTGGTTCCGCTTACCGAAGGATAAGTACATTGAGTAAGCATACCGTGTAATGCGTGTCCGAATTCGTGGAAAAGAGTTTCTACTTCATCGAGGGTGAGTAATGAAGGAGAGTCTGCCGTGGGTTTAGTAAAGTTGCATACATTATATATTACCGGTCGTATTTCTTTTCCGTCCTTAATGTATTCTTCACGGAAAGCACTCATCCAAGCGCCTCCGCGTTTACCAGGTCGAGGAAAATAATCGGTATAGAATACGGCAAGATGTTTTCCGTCGGCATCTTTTACTTCATATACTTTTATATCGGGATGATAAACCGGCATATCTTTCAGTTCGGTAAAAGTTATTCCGTATAATTTATTAGCGACCATAAAAGCACCCTCACGTACATTATCGAGTTTAAAATAAGGTTTCAATTCCGATTCGTTGAGATTATATTGGTCCTGACGCAATTTCTCGGTATAATACCACCAATCCCAAGCAGCGAGTTTGAAATTGCCTCCTTCTTTATCGATCATTTTTTGCAATTCTGCCGCTTCGGCTTTTGCTTTTGGTAAAGCGCAACTCCATACCCTGTTCATCAACTGGGTTACATTAGCCGTATTTTTTGCCATGCGGTCGTCGAGGACAAAATCGGCGTAAGAGTCGAAGCCGAGTAAATGAGCTTTGCGTGTACGCAAATTAATGATATCGCTTACGATTTTTTTGTTATCGTATTTATTGTCGTTGTCGCTCCGGTTGATATAAGCTTTATAAATTTTCTCCCTCAAATCTCTGTTTTCAGCATATTGGAGGAAAGGGATTCGACTGGGCTCGTCGAGCGTAAATACCCACTTCCCGGATTTCCCTCTTGCCGCGGCTTCTTCAGCAGCGGCGGTTCTTGCGTTTTGAGGAATACCGGCAAGGTCGTTTTCGTTATCGATAACTAACTCGAAGGCGTTGTTTTCGGCCAGTACGTTATCTCCAAATTGAATGGAAAGTAACGCCAGTTTTTTATTTATATCTCTGAGTTCGATTTTATCACTATCGGAAAGTAGTGCTCCTGATCGTACAAATTTGCGGTAGTATTTATCGAGAACTCGTATTTGTTCACCGTCGAGGTTCATGTTTTCTCGGTTATCATATACTTTTTTTATGCGGGCAAACAAAGAATCGTTAAGGTAAATATTATCTTCGTGTTCCGATAAGATCGGAGACATTTCCTGAACGAGGCGTTGCAGGGTAGGATTCGTTTCGGCATCTGCTAATCCGTAAAATACGGGTAATACCCGACTGAGAATTTCCCCGCTGTAGTCGAGGGATTCTATCGTATTTTTAAAATCGGGAGTTTCGGGATTAGAAATGATTGCTTTTATTTCTTGGTTTTGTTGTTCGATCCCTTGTAAAATAGCCGGTTTGTAATCGGAAGTATCGATCTGCTCGAAAGGTGGTACCCCAAATGGAGTCTGAAATTCAGAGAGGAACGGATTTGTTTCTTTTTTCGATACGCAAGCTGTAATAATCATGATACAGGTAGTAATAAATAATAGGTTTCTCATATAAAATGAATTAAGGATTATTCTTGTTTTCGATATTGTCATTCCATACTAAAGTCGCTTTCACGGGATAATGATCCGACGCTTTTATGTCGCCGATATGAGTAGAAACGGCTTTTAGTGTTTTTCCGTAAAGAATATGATCGATACGGAACCAGAACATATTTTTATTATAGGTTATTCCGGGACCAAATCCTGTCGCTACATAGGCATCGTTAAGTTTGCCTCTCACTTTACGGTAGGTATAAGATTGCGGGATATCATTGAAATCTCCGCAAACGATAATGTTTTCGCCCGCATTTTTTATTTCATTGGCTATTTGTTCGGCCTGTATCGAGCGAAGTTTATAGGCTACACCCATTTTCTGAACCAGTCTTTCTTTAAATTGTCCGAGCATGTTGGTTTCGAGGTGTTTTATCATATATTGATACAGTTCCCGATCGCCCGATGTGAATTTGTTCGATTCGAGGTGGTTGTTTATGAGTGTCAGGATACGGCCGTTTACGTTTATTTTATATAACCACGAACTATTATAAGTCGAGTTTCCGAATACGATTTCCCTGGATTCGATAATCGGATATTTCGAATAACAGGCAATCCCCGATTTTGAATAAGGTGTTTTCGATTTTTCAGAAAAGATATGGTATGGATAATCGGATAGCCCTTTGTCGATTTGTTTTTCGGATATCATAGACCGATCATCCCCACAAGCGAATTCTTGCATACAAACGATATCGGCACCGCTTCGGGCGATATATTCTATAATTTTGTTGGGATGTTCGTGGGTATGCGGAGTGAGCGCATCGAAAGAGTTTACATTGTAGGTAAGTATTGTGAGAGAATCTTTCGAAGCCTGTTCTTTTGCAGTGCGGTGAAAAGGGGTATAATCATTGATAGAACGGTTGCAAGCCAGTAAGACGATAAGGGAAATAAGGAACCACCATTTTCTCTGGAGTGCCCAGAAAATAATGAATATTATATTCGCTATCAGAAAAAAAGGGAAAGCTAATCCCAGATATGACGGAACAACCGATCGAATGGGCGAAATAAGATATCCATAAGAAGCTATGACCATCAATGCGGCACAAATCAGATTCGTACCCAAGGCGAGGGCCATATATGTCATCTTAAAAAATTTCATTTTTTACCGGCATCAAATAGTTTTTTCTTTTCATCAGAAGAAAGAGCGCTATATCCCGATTTTTTAATCTTGTCGAGAATGCGGTCGATTTCTTCCATTTCGGCGTTCTTACGTGCATTATATTCCATGTCTGTTTCGGCCCTTTTGTATTTTATCTTCATTTTAGGGCGAGCAGTACGACCTTTGAATACGGTAACGATTTTATCTATACATATATTAATAAAACGAGTAATATCTTTTCCTTTTTTCCATTGCAGTGCGAAAATGATTCCGAGCAATGCTCCGCCTAAATGGGCTATATGCCCTCCTGCATTTGAAGATGTTATACTGAATATATCGATAAGGACGGTTATGATCGCGATGTATTTTAGAGATATAGCTCCTAAAAAAAGAAGGTTGACTTTGAAGTCGGGGACATAAACTGCTGTTGCCAATACAATTGCGAGTACCGACGCTGATGCTCCCATCAAACGGGCATCGATACCACTAAAATAAGGTAGAAAATTGTATGCTAATAAATATAAAATTGCACCTGAAATACCTCCTAAAAAATAGAGTGCCCCCATTTGTTTTTCACTGAAATAAGATAGAAATATCTGTCCGAACCAGTAAAACCAAAGCATATTGAATAGGATATGCCAAAAATCTTTATGGAGGAACATATATGTTATCAAAGTCCAGGGCCGGTGTAATAATTCGACCGGATTGGACGGTAATTGCAGATAGTCGTAAATTATAGAGCCGTCGATTCTGAATAAGAGTAAAAGTACTACAGCTAGTTTAAGTACCAGAAAGAGGGCTACATTTATAAAAATTAGTTTTATCAATAATGAGCCCGACTTGTATTGCATTTTCAGATTGTCAAAAATAGCTGCCATTCCCGAATCCTTTCTTTCTCCAGTATTTAATGATAAAGAACCCGAATAGCATACCTCCCAAATGTGCAAAATGAGCTACATTGTCTCCCGAGAAATTTCCTACTCCGAGGAAGAGTTCGAGTACACCATAGAAAATAACGAAATATTTCGCTTTAATAGGTATGGGTATGAACATGAGGAAAATCTGAGAATTGGGAAACAGCATACCGAAAGCGAGTAGAATGCCGAATACGGCACCTGAAGCGCCGATCGTGATTATATTGTTCAGTAAAAATTGTGTAGTTTCCCAACCTTGTACCATCGTAAGATGGGCAATTTGATCACGCAGCATGAAATACCAGGTTACTTCTTGTACGAGCCCGGCTCCGATCCCTGTAATCATGTAATAGATAAGAAATCGTTTGCTGCCCCAGACCATTTCGAGTGTACGTCCGAACATGAAGACGGAAAACATGTTGAAAAAAACATGTCCGATCGATCCGGGATCATGCATAAACATGTAAGTTACCAACTGTATCGCGTTGAAACTTTTTGCCTGAAAATAATGTAATCCCAAATATTGAACTAAATCGATCCCAGCTTTGGGAAGAACAATTGTTGCGAGCCAGAACAGAAAATTGATTATAATCAGATTTTTAGTAACTGGAGGTATTGAGCTGAAAAATCCTTGCTTATTTTGAAACATAAATTCGATTAGTTGTGTTATATATACAAACAGAGACAAAAATACTCAATATTTCGATATCAAAAGTGTTTTCTTATCTGTAGATTAAATTTTTACTGCGAAAATTTAATTTTTTTATTCCTATTTTTTGCTATTTAGTTTTTTAATGATATATTTGCCTATCTATGTGATTAAAAAGGAAATTATATTTTTAACTACAAAATAAAAATACAAGTTTTATGAACAAATCAGAATTAATCAATGCGATGGCTGAAGAAGCCAGCTTGAGCAAAGCAGATGCTAAAAAAGCACTGGATGCTTTTATTTCTACCGTATCTTCAACTTTAGCAAGTGGTGATAAGATCGTTCTTATTGGTTTCGGTACTTTCTCTGTAAATGAAAAAGGTGAAAGAAAAGGTATTAACCCTGCTACCAAGAAACAAATTACTATTCCGGCTAAGAAAGTCGTTAAATTTAAAGCCGGTGCTGAATTAGCTGAAAAAGTAAAATAATTTCATATAATTCAAGAAAAAGAGTTTCTGTTTTTACAGAAACTCTTTTTTTAAGATCAAAAAATAAAAAGAGAGGGAATGAACTTATTCTCTCTTTTTTTGTAACGTGAAATTTTATTTTTGGCTGAAAGAGGCGTGCATAGCTGCGGCTGCCCGCCGTCCGTCTCCCATTGCGAGGATTACTGTCGCTCCTCCTCTTACGATATCGCCTCCTGCGTAAAGGTCGGGTAAATCCGATTTCATTGTTTCCTGATTGACGATAATAGTACCCCATTTACTTACCTGGAGTCCTTGTATGGAATTCGGTATTAAGGGATTGGGAGAAACTCCGACACTGACGACGACTTCATCGATATCAATTGTTTCTATTGCCCCTGGAATGGCTACGGGGCTACGTCGTCCGGACGCATCCGGTTCGCCCAATTCCATTTTTTGTAATTTCATTTGCTTTACTCGCCCACGTTCGTCTCCAATATATTCTATGGGATTGTGAAGAGTAAGAAACTCTATACCTTCTTCTTTAGCGTGTTTTATTTCTTCGAGACGTGCCGGCATTTCTTCTTCAGAGCGCCGGTAAACCAGCATCGCTCTTTCAGCTCCCAAGCGCCTGGCTGTACGTACCGAATCCATAGCGGTATTTCCTCCTCCGATAATTGCAACATGCTTTCCTTTGATCACTGGAGTATCTGAGTCTTCACTGGCAGCATGCATGAGGTTTACGCGGGTAAGGTATTCGTTACTCGACATAACACCGATAAGGTTTTCACCAGGTATGCCCATAAACCGGGGTAGTCCTGCTCCACTGGCGACGAAAATACCTTTGAACCCCATTTCATGTAAATCTTCATAACTGAGCGTTTTTCCGATTATACAGTCGGTAATGAATTCTACACCCATTTTTTTTAGATTATCGATTTCTACATCTACAATGGAGTTGGGAAGTCTGAACTCGGGTATACCGTATTTGAGAACGCCGCCGATTTCGTGTAAGGCTTCGAATACGGTGACGGAGTATCCGTTTTTTGCCATATCGCCTGCAAAAGAGAGACCGGCAGGGCCCGATCCTACGACAGCGATTTTTATACCGTTGCTTTCTTTAATAACCGGAACGGATATGCGTCCGCTTTCACGTTCGAAATCGGCTGCGAAACGTTCGAGATATCCTATGGCAACAGCCGGTTTTTTTAATTTTTGAATATAGAAACATTTTGATTCGCATTGTTTTTCTTGGGGGCATACGCGACCGCAAACAGCCGGTAATGCGCTGGTTTCTTTAAGAGTACGGGCGGCTTCGAGTATTTCTCCCCGTTCTATGTTCTTGATAAATTTAGGGATGTTTATTTGTACGGGACAGCCCGTAATACACAAGGGATCGGGACAGTCCAGGCAACGAGCAGCCTCGGTTTGTGCTTGTTCTATATTGAGTCCTTGATTTACTTCTTCATTATTTGTTATCCGGTAAGCAGGAGGCAACTCGTTCATATGCACGCGAGGTATATCGGTGCGTTCCTTACTCTTTTTACTTTTACGTAATTCTTCCCGCCATTCCTGTTTGCGTTCGGAAGCTAAATATTCTTTGTAATCCATATCGGGATCGAAATTTAAAGTTTGGGTTCGATATCTTTGTATGAAGAAAGGCGCATCATCATTTCGTCGAAGTCGACCTGATGGGCATCAAATTCAGGCCCGTCGACACATACAAATTTGGTTTTTCCTCCTACTGTTATCCGACAGGCACCGCACATCCCGGTACCATCGACCATAATGGTATTCAGAGAAGCGACTGTGGGTATATTGTATTTTTTTGTCAATTGGGATACGAATTTCATCATAATTGCAGGTCCTATCGTTACGCATAGATTTACTTTTTCGCGTTTGATAACATCTTCGGCTCCGTCGGTTACCAGTCCTTTCTTTCCATAAGAACCGTCATCGGTCATAATGATGACTTCGTCGGAATTTTCCTGTATTTGTTTTTCGAGAATGATCAACTCTTTGGTACGAGCGGCTAATACTGTAATTACTTTGTTCCCTGCTTTTTTAAACGCTTCGACAATCGGAAGCAACGGGGCAACGCCTACTCCACCTCCACAGCATAATACGGTACCTACTTTCTCAATATGAGTCGCTTGGCCGAGCGGCCCGACAACATCGGTAATGTAATCACCCGCTTTGAGAGCGCAAAGTTTAGATGATGAATGGCCTACCGCTTGGACAACAAGAGTTATGGTTCCATTTTGAACGTCTGCTTGCGCAATGGTTAGGGGTATACGTTCACCTTTTTCTCCAGCCCTCACGATAACAAAGTGCCCGGCCCGGCGTGCTTTTGCAATCAAGGGAGCTTCGATGACGAGTTTGACTACTTTTTCAGAAAAGTACTCTTTACTGATAATTTTATTCATTGGTATATATTGATATATTTGTCGGTCTGTTTGTTACAGATCTTTCCGATTACAAATTTACTCGAAAATCTAATAAAGGAGACAAAATAAGTATGAAATTCATATAATGGTAAAAGCACCTTTACCTACCGATAGAAAAAGCGTACCTTAATTTTATTCCGGCACATACGGGAATTATATTTTTAGATTTTATTATATCGGTCTCCCAGATACCGTTTTGTTCGAGGCTTCCTGACGGCATATATTGTAGCAACGGTTTGTTATGGCCTGAAGAAAATATCGGCGTAATACCGTATGATGCGAAAACCGTAGTATATAAGGAATTATTACAAGAAAGTTTCCATCGATAACCTACTTCGGCTGTTATATCGAAATGTATTTTTGTGTTTAAGTTCCGTTTATCCGAATAATTTTCGAATGTTCCGAACCCGTGTTGCGGCAGGTCGGTATATTCTATCCCTTCGTAAGGGAAATAACCGGATGTGGATAGTCGGGTCGCTTTTATGTGGGCTGTTGTTTTTATCGGTAATCCTACTACAAATCCTATTGTTCCCGTAAAGCCGTTCCCGGAAGGTCGATATTGCAGTGTCACCGGTATATTCAGACCAATAAATTGTTGTGTTTCACGATAATTTTCATATATAGCTTTAAAGTCGAAACGGTTTATCTCATCTCCCTGATCAGGTACGGCCATTGCTTCGGCTGTGTATGAAAATGATAATTTATCGGCTTTTGTCGAGGATCGAAGCAATGATGCTTCTGCTCCGAAACCAAGTCCCCAGTGGGAATTGAAAAAATAGGTGTATGAGACTCCGAGGGCAACACCCGGCTGCATAACATATTTCCCTTCATTTAATTTAAAATAGGGAGAGAGCAATCCTCCGGAACCCCAAAAAGATATTTCCGACGGAGTTCCGGCATATCCAGATGGCCCGCCTGAAATGAGTAGTAATATAAAAATAAATAGTCGCCTCATGGAGTACAGATAATTTTTATATCGGTTTTTTTGTTATCGGATGTTATCACCCTGATTATATAATTACCGGCATTATCCGGTACAATGACGGTTGTAATCGTTTCGGTAGGAACAATTTGTTTTTCGATACGTCCGGATGTGCTGATCAGGAAAATCTGGCATTTGGATAGATCTCCGCATTCCGGAGAAATATATACTTGGGTAGATTGTCCTGCACGTACTTGTGTCGGATATACGTTGATAAGACTGTTAAAGGTATTGAGAATTTTTTCGCAACTTAATAATTTCAATCCTTCTTTTGTCGTAATTTCCACTCGGTAAGCATCATTCGGCAAACTGCCGGCTGGTAATGATAAATAGGGTTTTGTTTCCCCTGCTAATAGTTCGTCGTTTCGATACCAGGCGTAAGAACTGAAATTTAGTCCTCCGTTGTTTTCTGGGTTAGTAATAACCGCGAGAACATCATTCCAACGTTGTACGACCGATTGTTCGGCCAATTTTAATAAAGAAAGAGTGTAGGTTTCGGTTCTCTCGCCGCTTTCAGAAGTAATAACAATAGGAATATTGAACGAACCTCCTTTATGATCGAATGTAAATATATACCGAGGGCTTTCTATTCCGTCGATCGATAAAGACGCGCCTTCAGAAGCTTGTACATTTATGGTAACCGATGTCAGGTCGCAAGGACAACTGGCGAAATAGACTTTATCGTCGATTTTACTTATAATTATTCCCTCTTCCTCTATACTGATATCGGTCAGGTCGGCCGCAAAACTTTTATCACTGAGAGTAAATGCCTGATAGCTGCTCATCAGTGAGATGCTGTTTTCGGGATATACACATTCGAGTGCATAATTGTATGTGCCGGGAATTAATCCTTTATCTGTAAAAAATGTTTCTTTTAGAGGCGATTGATTTAGTTTTGTTCCGTCGCGCCAGATATTCCATTGATACCGGGGATTTCCAACCGGTATGGATGAGGTTATAATGGGTAGGCCTGTATTTGTTTTTATCAATTGGCTTTCTTTGGTTACGATAATATTGTAATCGGATTTTGTATAATTGCGAGACGGTGAGGACGTAGCCGTTTTTATATTTTGGGATACAGGAGTATCTGGTTTTAAGGAAGATACCGTTGCCGAAACGGCAAAATTAAAGTTATTTTTAGGTTGATTACTGTATAAGGAACTCCATGTATTGCCATCGGTTGAAAAGATATTTCCTTTCCAATCGATGCAGCTCATGTTATCTACAGCTGCTGGAGAATTTGTGTAATTTTCGGCTTTTAGCGTAATATATAATTCGGAGTTTTCCTCGATGACAAACGGTTCTTCGAGAGGTATCGAATTTTTATGTCCGATTACCGGATTTTTTATTTTTTGTGTATAAATCCGTTCACCTTGTCTTATATAAACCGAATAAGTACATCCCGAAAATGGATAAAACTGTATAGAGCGTATGGTGTAGCCTTTAATTGGTTTCAAGTCGTTTATATCCCAAGATTGTCCGAAATAAAAAGGTTTGTTATTGCTTATTTTTACTCTGTAAATCGGTTCATTGGTTCCCCAGTATATTTCTTGTTCAAAAATCGGATTTTTCCAGAATATACTGATGTCATGGTCGTCACTTCTTTTTGTTTCTGAAATTTCCGGTTTGGGAAATTCATAAACTGAAATAGTTATTGGATCGGTGGTTGCAGAAACCGTGTTATCTTCATAAATTGCAGCTACCGAATAATAATAGAGCCCAAGAGCCAGGTAATTTTCCGAAAATGAGAGTGATTCAGTTTCTTTTACCGGGTAGTAATTTCTGTAAATGCGATATGAGACCGGTTGTTCATCCTCAGAAACCGGAGGGTCCCAAGTTAATGTAACCGTGGAACTTTCGTTATCAAATGTGGCGTGTAGATTTTCGGGTATAGGTTTGGGCATAACAGCATATCTCCCGTTTAATTGCTTGACTCCTTTTTGTAAAGGATCGAGGTATTGAGCGCATTTTTCCCAAAAATAAGCTAATTTCCCATATAAATTCCGTCCATTCGGATTTTCACATTTCGAATCTCCTCCGGTCAGTGTTCCGCATACCAGTTTGTCATGATTATATAGGGGGGCTCCAGAAGAACCTTTCTCGGTAACTCCGTGGCCGTTGGGAGTTGCTGCGAAGCGAACGAGCCAATGTCCACCCGTCATACCAGTATTTTCTTTTGTATTCCAGGTATCGCTGGTGGCAGGCTGTGTGTAAGTCGATATTTTTTTTACGTCTCCTTTCGGATGATGTATGCTGACCCCTTTCTGTGGTATGTTTGTATCTTCTCTGTCCCATCCGTTATAATATACGTTCAGGCTATCGGGTATATTTTCTGATAATCTGAGTAACGCTTCATCGACACCTCCGTCGATCGAAGAAGATGTGATCAGCGAACAGCCTTTCATCGTTTGTGCCGTATTGATAGTGCTTACTCCACAACGTTGGCGTTCATAGTTGAAGTAAAAGAGAGTCTGTGCCAGATCTTCGGAAGAAGCGGTTCCGCTACTGGAAACAAGGCAGTGGTGGGCTGTGAGGATATATGGGATAAAATCTGCAGCGGTGTTGTTCATAACAGTTCCTGTGCAGAGATATGTCCCGGTACCTATGCGCATGATTATTTTTACGACGCCTCTTTTTTCTTCTTGCCAGTTATCTCCTTCTTCGCAATTAATATCTACCATACAACTGCTGGAAAGGTCACCTTCTTCCGATTCGTTATTTCTGATAGTAATAAAATTATATCCATATCCGATTTCTTCCAATTCGAGAACCGGTTTCTCTGAATTTTGCCAGTTTTCGGGAGCGACATATTCGAGTATCACTTCGTCTCCGGCTGTAAATTCGGTTACAAATTTCCCTCCGAGGGGATTGGTTTCACGAGTAAAAGCTCCTAATATTTGCGTATGGTCGGGATTGTATACAAACAGACGTCCTCCTTCTGGTAGTTTAAAGTTGCGGTAATATAGGATGAGTGCTTTGGCTCCTTCTGCTCTGATATGAAGTTGCCAAATATGTTCACCTCCAGGCAAATCTTTCCAAACTCCGGAATTTTGCATGTCCAGATTGGCCGATATAAGTTCTGCAATACGGGGGGGATTGGCTTCCTCCTCGTTCAGTCGGTCATCGGCCTGCAAATCTTCATAAGAGAAAGGTATATATATATTATTTATATTATCACCGCTACGAGTATAGGTATCATTCTTATATTTAAAGCTCGGGGGAGTTCCTCCAATTCCCAGTTGAGCTTGTCCCCGTTCGGGAAAGATAAGTAAGAGAACGATAAGGCAAGAAAAAAATATAATATTTCGGTTTAGTAATTTCATGAAGAAAATATTGTCATTATATGACCGCAATATTACAATTTTTTTTTGAATTTTGCTTCTCGATGTGTTTTGTTACTAAAGAAAAGAGGTATTTATTTTATTGCAAATTATGTTACTTCGATTCTTTCCGGTTCAGGTGTTTCCACATTTTTTGATTTCTCAGGCGAAATTTTTCCCATAATGATTTTAAACCGAATATATGGGTGTAGTGCCGTTGTACATCGATCGAAAGGGGATCGCTGAAGAAGGATACTTCCCGTTCTTTTCCGAATTGCTCGGGGTAAAGTACCACAAGATTGTTTCCCGCGAAATAACGGGAGAGGAGAACCGGAAGTTTGTCGAATTCGGGGCTGTGGGATACGGAGGTGCGGCGAGCGCTTACGATAATAAACAAGTCATCTTGCAATACCACTCCGGTGAGCATTAAGATATCTTCCCAGTTTTCCAGTATTTCGAATTCGTTGCGAATGCGGTAATTCCCTTTTTTCAATACGGCTTTTATTTGAGTGATTGTCTGAGGATGTGCATAAAATATCGCACGGCAACCGATCTGTTTAGCCATATTGGCTATTCTGTCGATCCATTTGACAAAACCGGTTTCGTATTCTGCCTTTTCAGGTACTGCGATAACAATACGAGTAATCGTACTTACCGGTATAATGATTTTCGATATGAAAATCATTTTATTAGTGCCTTTTAGCAGGAGTTCTGTTTTATTGCCGAAGAAGCTGTCGACGATATTTGCTTTATGGTGCAACCCGATGACCACTTCTGAGATATTGCGTTCTCTGATTGCATGAATAATACCGCTGGCAATGTTGATGTCGTAACGGTAGATAGGGTTGAGGCGCGTGTCGGCCGAAGAAGCGACTTTGGCGGCAGTACTTAAAGCGTTACGCGCTTTAAATCCCGGCCCGTCACCTGTTTTTTGATCGTCGGTTACATGTATGGCGAATAACTCGCTTTTTTTCTTCGGGTTTTTTAGCAATAAAGCGATATTTATCAGATTCTCGATGGTCGAGGGGTTGGCGACGGGAATAAGTATCCGTTCCTCCCCGATATCTAATTTTTCGTCGTTATCGTCGAGCATTTGTTGTGTTGCGAGTTTTCGTGCGGCTTTTTCGGTAACGAACGAACTGATCGTACAGGTAACCAATATCATTACGATAGTTCCGTTGAGGACATTCGAATCGAAAATACCTAAATCATGTCCGATAAGTACGGCGGCCAGTGTCGCTGCTGCTTGCGCATTACTTAACCCGAAAATCATGTTTCTGTCGATTTTCGAAAGTTTGAATGTTTTTTGCGTAAACCATGCGGCAATCCATTTTGCGACAGTTGCCACTACCGACATATTTATAGCAACGATCATGGCATCGATACTGCTGAAAACTTCTCTCAGATTGATGAGCATCCCTACTCCGATGAGGAAATAAGGTATGAAGAGTGCGTTTCCTACAAATTCGATTCGGTTCATTAAAGGAGAAACGGCCGGAATGAAACGGTTGAGTATGACTCCGGCAAAGAAAGCACCGATGATTGCCTCGAGTCCGACGAGTTGGGCGAGAAAGGATGCCGCGAATACTAACGCCAAAACAAAAATATATTGAGTAACATTATCGCTGTATTTTTTTAAAAACCAACGAGTAAGCCGTGGATAAACATAGATAATAGCTGCCGTATAGGCGGCAACTGAAAGAGTAAGTCTTAGCCAAAAGAAGTTATCGATATTGCCTTGTGCCATGCCGGCTATAGCAGCAAGTATGATAAGAGCACCCAATACTGTGATAATGGTACCGGAAATCGTGGTTGTGACAGAGGTGGAACGACTTACTCCGTATCGACTTACAATAGGATATGCTACTAATGTGTGTGAGGCGTACATGCTGGCCAGCAGAATAGAGGTACGCAAATCGAAATGTAATGTATAATAGCTGATTACCGTACCTAATATCATGGGTACAAAAAATGTATAGAGACCGAAAACGATTCCTTGCGTTTTGTTCTTTTTGAAATCATTGATGTCCATTTCCAACCCGGCAAGGAACATCAAATACAGGAGGCCGACATTTCCGAATATGTGGAAACTACTGTCTCGATCGAGCCAGCCCAACCCGTAGGGGCCGACAATGATTCCGGCTATAATAAGCCCTATAATATGCGGGATACGGAATCGGTTGAGAATTATGGGAGCAAACAGGATGATCGTGAGCACGATAAAAAATATCAATACCGGATTGGTGAGAGGTAATGTAGGTAATATACTTTCTATGCTCATGGCGGTCATCGTGTTATGGTAATCATAAAAAAGGATTTTCTTACTCAAATCCTGTACAAAAATAAAAAAAAATGTTTAAAGATGAAGTTCGATGAAAAAAGTAGAGGAATTATTCTGAGAAAAAGAACTATTTTTTTAAAATAACCGATAGAATTAGTACAAAATGTTGTAAATTTGTCACGATTTAATGAACAAATGTAATGTAAGGGATACTCGTCCCGAGAAGAAAGTAACTTTTTAAAAAAGAAAACAATGAAAGTAGCTATTGTTGGTGCAAGCGGAGCCGTAGGTCAGGAATTTCTCCGCGTATTGGCCGAGAGGAATTTTCCCATCGATGAGTTATTATTATTCGGGTCTTCACGCAGTGCGGGAACGGAATATACTTTTCGTGGTAAAAAAATCACGGTAAAGGAACTTAAGCACAACGACGACTTTAAGGGCGTAGATATTGCCTTTACTTCGGCCGGTGCCGGTACTTCTAAAGAATTTGCAACGACAATAACCAAACACGGTGCTGTAATGATCGATAATTCGAGTGCATTCAGGATGGATGAAGATATTCCTCTTGTTGTTCCTGAGGTCAACGGAGAAGACGCAAAACGTCGTCCTCGAGGTATTATTGCCAATCCTAATTGTACGACGATACAGATGGTTGTCGCTTTACAGGCTATTGAGAATCTTTCGCATATAAAATCGGTGCATGTCGCTACATATCAGGCTGCGAGCGGTGCTGGTGCGGCAGCTATGGACGAGTTGAAAAAGCAATATGTGGAATTGAACAATGGCGAGAAGCCGACGATTGCCAAATTTGCATATCAGTTAGCTTATAACGTAATTCCTCAAGTAGACGTCTTTACCGATAATTTTTATACTAAGGAAGAAATGAAGATGTTTAACGAGACGCGTAAAATTATGCATTCCGATGTAAAGGTGAGCGCAATGTGTGTGCGTGTACCGGTAATGCGTGCTCATTCTGAATCGATATGGGTAGAGACCGAACGTCCCGTTTCGGTAGAAGAAGCTAAAAAGGCTTTTGCTGAGGCTCCCGGAGTTATTTTAATGGATGATCCCGAAAATAAGGTTTATCCGATGCCTCTTGATATAGCGGGTAAAGATCCGGTTTATGTAGGGCGCGTACGAGCTGACTTATCTAATGAAAACGGTTTGACTTTTTGGACCGTAAGCGACCAGATAAAGAAAGGTGCAGCTCTGAATGCCGTTCAGATTGCAGAATATTTAATCAAAGAAAATGCATTATAATAACGGTTTTTACCGTTTGTGAATAACGGCCTGAACGAATGTCATTCGTTCAGGCCGATTCTATTTGTGTAGAATGGTTTTTAATTTAGCCAATAAGTTATAAAACCGAAGACGTAAATGCAATTTATATAGTGAATAAATATGTATATTCATTGGTGGGAATTATCTCAAATACAGTGATCTTGTACGTTTATTTTTTCCTCGTTTTTATTTTCTATATTTGCCAATGATATGATTAAAATTATATGAAACGTCCTGAATATTTAAAACAGGGAGATAAAATAGCGATAATTTCACCTTCAGGGAAAGTGGAACGCCGGTATATCGAGGGGGCAGAAAGAACTCTCCGTGAGTGGGGGCTCGAGCCGATTATCGCTATGCACTGTTTATCGGAATGTGGGCGGTTTGCCGGAAAAGATGAGGCCAGACTGCAAGATTTGAAGGAGGTTTTGTGTAACCCATCGATACGGGCTGTGTTATGCAGCCGTGGAGGTTATGGCGCTATCCGGCTGTTGGAAAAGATCGATACAAGTTGGATATCGGATAATCCTAAATGGTTGATCGGATATAGTGATATTTCGGCACTTCATGCGATATTCCGGAAAGCCGGTGTTATTTCACTTCATGCGCCAATGGCTAAACATTTGACTGATAATAGTGATAATATGCCTGCTATTGTAATGCGAGATCTACTTTTTGGGAAATGGCCTGTATATCGGACAAAAACACATCCTCTGAATCGTTTTGGAAAATCTGAGGGTACGCTTTTCGGTGGGAATTTATCAGTATTGTTCGGATTACGAGGTACTCCGTATGACCAGATAAGTGAGGGAGATATTCTTTTTATCGAAGATATTGCCGAACGACCTTATCATCTTGAACGGATGATGTATAATTTAAAAATGTCGGGAATATTATCGAAGTTATCGGGCTTTATTGTGGGGAAGTTTACCGATTATGAAGAGGATTTGTCGATCGGTAAAACGGTATATGAAATGATGGCCGAAATGGTGGCTCCGTATGATTATCCGGTATGCTTCGATTTCCCGATAGGACATGTTCCCATGAATTTTCCGATACCGGAAAGTGCTGAGGCTCAACTAACGGTGAGTGAGAACGGAGCCGTTCTTAAAATAATATCTGAGTAAAATGAAATTTTATAACCGACGTGGTATTAAGACAAAAGTATTATGATAAATTGCAAAAAAACAATCATGGCTTTTTCGTTTCTTCTGATGATCGCTTGTAGTGCACGTACGCATGATAAGGGAGGAGATAAAACTGAAGGAATAGATTTAAAGCCCGAAGTCACAGCACCCGTGTTTGATAAAGATAGTGCATACCGTTATGTTGGTAAGCAGACTGAATTCGGATTCAGAGTCCCGAATACCAAGGCTCACGAGGCAACCGCCCAGTGGCTGGCTGACGAATTACGGCGTCATGGAGCACGGGTTATCGTGCAAGAAGCACAAGTAACAGCTTATGACGGGACCTTACTGAACGCAAAAAATATTATAGGTTCGTTTGATGCTGATAATCCCGAACGGATATTGTTATTTGCTCATTGGGATACCCGTCCTTATGCCGATCATGATCCTGCCCCGGCTAATTATCGTAAACCGATTATGGGCGCAAATGATGGAGCCAGCGGAGTCGGTGTATTACTCGAGATAGCCAGGCTTATAGGTAAGCAGCAGCCTCGGGTGGGAATAGATATTATATTTTTCGATGCAGAAGACTATGGACAGCCAGAGTTTGCGACAAGTCCCCAACAGGAAGACAGTTGGGCATTGGGTACGCAATATTGGGCTCGAAAACCTCATATTCCGGGATATCGTGCCCGGTATGGAATTCTTCTCGATATGGTAGGAGGAAAAGATGCATTATTTTATAAGGAGGGTTTTTCGAGATATTATGCTTCGGGAATTAATGATAAAGTATGGAAGACGGCTCAGCGTATCGGTTACGGCAAATATTTTGTAGATATCGACGGCGGTTATATTACCGATGATCACGTGTATGTAAATAAAATGGGAATTCAGAGTATAGATATTATACAGCAAGATCCCAATACCGAAACGGGATTTTGTAAACAATGGCATACCCTCGACGATACGATGGAACATATCGATGCCGAAACCCTGAAAGCAGTAGGACAGACCGTACTCGAGGTTATTTATAACGAATAAATGGGGGAAATGTCGTAAAAATGTCGTAAATATACCGTTATAACGGCATTATCGCCGATATACCTTTGTTCCGTAACTTATTAAAACAAAAAATTATGGAAACAATTGGAACGCGTTTAACCGTTTTGAGAAAACGGTCGGGTCTATCGCAGGAAGAGTTGGCCGATAAGGCCGGAATAAATTTGAGGACTTTACAGCGAATCGAGAAAGACGAGTGTTTTCCCCGCGGAAATACCTTGAAATTATTATGTGATGTATTAGAAGTGCCCGTATCCGATCTGGCTGATTTCGGCAAACGGGAAGACCGGGATTTTTTAATGTGGTTTCATCTTTCGGTTTGCGTCGGTCTGGTGATTCCGCTCGGGTCTATTATTATTCCCCTTATTTTATGGTTAAGTAAACGAGATCAGATTTCCTGTTTACAAGAGCAAGGTGCGAATGTTATAAATTTTCAGGTACAACTTATCGCTTTATTTTATGTGTTAATGACCATTTGGTTGATCATTTTACCCGGAACGATGCTGATGTATTTTATCATTTTTTTTCGAGCGATCGCTTTCGGAATTTATCCTCTTATAGTGGCGTGGAAGATACATTCTGGAGCTGGGCTTAGATTATTTTATCCTCAATGGTTTCAGATTATCAGGTAACAGAACATAATATATTAAAATTAAATAGATTGGAGACCTGAATTTAAAATCCTGGTAGACTCGTTAACGGTATGAGAAATGGTAAAGATGTCGGTTGATATCGTTATCGGTAAAGTTTCTCGATGTAAAATGCATCGTATCGGGTCGCAGTTTGTTTGCCTGGAGAAACCTGTTGTTCGAAAACATGGAAGCGAATCGTTGAAAAAATCGATAGAAACATACACATATGCAAATTTTTATATACGCAGAAATTTTTAGAAGAGAGGAAATAACTTTACATATTGATATGCGGAGTTGCGTATGTCTTTAAAAAAACGTAATATTGCAGGGAAAAACCGTATATTATGACAATAGACGAAAGACAGGACGAAATTATCGAAGAATTTTCGGCTTTTGATGATTGGATGGATAAATATGCGTTACTCATCGATTTAGGAAATACGCAAGAGCCTTTGGATGAGAAATATAAAACGCCGGAAAATCTTATAGAAGGCTGTCAGAGCAGAGTTTGGTTACAGGCAGACTATGTAAACGGTAAAATAATTTTTAAAGCAGAGAGCGACGCCGTTATTGTAAAAGGTATCATCACATTACTTATCAGTGTGCTTTCCGACCACACTCCCGATGAAATATTAAATGCTAATTTACGTTTTATAGATGCCATAGGATTGAAAGAACATTTGTCGCCTACACGATCTAACGGTCTGTTGGCGATGGTAAAACAAATGCGGATGTATGCTCTGGCATTTAAAGTGAAGAATGAAAAATAATTATAAACCATAACAAAACCTTAAAAACCAACATTATGTTTAAAAAGCATCCAAAAGGATTACTTGCAGCGGCTTTGGCTAATATGGGAGAGCGTTTCGGGTTCTATATCATGATGGCCATCCTTACTCTGTTTATTTCTGCGAAATTCGGTTTGTCTGAAACGACTACCGGATATATTTATTCTGCATTTTATGCGTCTATATATATCCTTGCTTTGGCGGGAGGTGTTATTGCGGATAAAACAAAAAATTTTAAAGGAACGATTTTTTGGGGACTGATATTGATGTCGGTCGGTTATCTGATCATTGCCATTCCTACTCCGACCCCTGTTCCCAGCATGGCTTTGTATTTGTCTTTGACCTGCATCGGTCTTTTAGTTATCGCATTCGGTAATGGCTTGTTCAAAGGTAATTTGCAAGCACTTGTGGGGCAGATGTATGATAATCCCAAATATTCGAATCTACGGGATTCGGGATTTCAGATTTTTTATATGTTTATAAATATAGGCGGTTTTTTTGCTCCCTGGATTGCAATCGGAGTAAGAAACTGGTGGCTGAAAGTGAATCATTTTGATTATGACGCTTCGTTGCCTGAATTGTGTCATCAGTATCTCGATAAAGGAAGTCAAATGCCCGCACAAGCGATGGATAATCTGACAACTTTAGCCAATAGTGTTTGTCTGGACGGGACTAAGGTAACCGATTTGGGAGCTTTTGTAAACAGTTATTTGGATGTTTTCAGCCGAGGATTCCAGTATGCTTTTATGGCGGCTATAGGTGCTATGATTATTTCTTTGGTTATTTATTTGGCTAATAGAAAAATTTTCCCCGATCCGTCTAAGAAGACCGCAGACAGTGCGGGTAGCACAACGTTGAGTAAAGAAGAGATAAGGATGAGTGCCACTGAAATCAAACAACGTATTTATGCCTTGTTCGCTGTTTTCGGTGTCGTAATCTTTTTCTGGCTTTCTTTCCATCAGAATGGTTATTCATTGACTTATTTCGCTCGGGATTATGTCGATTTGAGTGTCATAAATATCGATTTAGGGTTTACTCAAATAAAAGGAGCTGAAATTTTCCAGAGTGTAAATCCTTTCTTTGTTGTAGTACTTACTCCCCTTGTCATGTGGTTTTTCGGATCTTTGAAGGCCCGGGGAAAAGAGCCTTCTACTCCGATGAAAATTGCAATCGGTATGGGAATTGCTTCGCTGGCTTATGTTTTCCTTATGATATTCTCTTTTACATTGCCCGCAAAAGACGTTTTAAGCACTATGACGGCTGCGGAAATAAATAGTATACGTGTGACTCCCTGGGTAATGATCGGCTTGTATTTTATATTGACTGTAGCCGAATTATTTATTTCCCCGTTAGGATTATCTTTTGTTTCGAAAGTTGCGCCTCCTCATTTGCAGGGGCTAATGCAGGGATGTTGGCTGGCGGCGACTGCTGTTGGGAATGCATTACTGTTTATTGGAGGTATTTTATATACGACAGTCCCCATTTGGGCATGCTGGCTGGTATTTGTGGGTGCTACGGGCGCGTCGATGGTCGTTATGTTGTCGATGGTTAGATGGCTCGAAAGAGTGGCACGGTAATCGGATACCGAGAAGATCATATTCCGATTGCTTCGGTATAACAGAATGATTTTTTATAACAATCTAATATTCAAATTCTCTACAGACGATGTTCGCGTTTACCGTTGAGTTGTTTCTGTAGAGAATTTTTTGTATAATGTTATTTTTGAGTGCAGAATTTAAAAAATAGTCGTTATGATGCGGATAATAAAAAATATACGTATGCTGCTGATGATTGTTCTTGTAACATTGGGAGTATATAGTAATTCTTTTGCCCAAATAGGAAAAGTTTACAATATTGAAAATTACGGTGCTATAGGTGATGGTAAGACCATGAATACCGAGGTTATACAGAATGTAATCGATATGGCCAGTAAAGACGGTGGCGGGCAAGTTATTATTCCGGAAGGTAGATTTCTGACAGGAACAGTCGAGATGAAAAGCAATGTGGAACTCTATTTACAAAAGAACGGAGTATTATTGGGGAGCACTAATCCTTTTCATTACAGGAGTCCCGATATGAAGGGGAGACCGGAAACTCCTAAGAAAGATGATAATTCACAATTGGCTTTGGTAATCGCTTACCGGGCCGATAATATTTCTATTACAGGAAAGGGGGAAATCGACGGGCAGGGGCTTGATCTGGCGATGAGTGTAGATAGTTTGCATCATGCCGGAGTGGTGGTTGATCCACGGTACTGGACTCGTACTAATGAAAAATACAGGCCGAAGCTCATCCGGTTTTCCTGTTGCAAAAATGTAAGTCTTACACAGGCTACTTTTAAGAACTCTTCGTGTTGGGGGATTTCGATTGAGTTATGCGAACGATTGGTTTTGGATGAAATAACCGTTCGCATGAGAGCTTATTGGAATAATGACGGGATGGATATTACCGATTGCCGGAATGTAAGAATTACGAATTGTGATGTAAGTTCGGCCGATGACGGGATTTGTTTGAAATCCTATTATCCCGGATATTCTAATGATTCGGTTTATATCGCCGATTGTACGGTTCGTTCCGGGGCAAGTGCAATAAAATTCGGTACGGCGTCATATGGAGGATTTAAGAATATTACGATAGAAAATATTAAGGTTTACGATACATATCGTTCGGCAATCGCTATTGAATCGGTCGATGGAGGTGTAATCGAGAATATTAAAGTTTCGGGTATCGATGCAAAAAATACGGGTAATGCGATATTTATACGGTTGGGACACCGTGCCGGAAATACTCCTGGAAGTGTAAAAAATGTACATATAAGTGATATGCGGGTGAAAATCCCATTCGGGCGACCCGATATTAATTATAATCTGCGTGCCGAAGAACCGGCGTATCATAATCCCTTTCCGTCTTCAGTAACCGGTATTCCCGGTTATTATGTCGAGAATGTCGTATTGGAGAATATAGAGATTACTTATCCTGGAAGGGCATCGAAGGGCGATGGTTATTTTTCACTTAGCCGATTAGGTAAATTACCGGAGAAAATTAAAAATTATCCGGAATTTTCGATGTTCGGAGAATTGCCTGCGTGGGGGTTTTATGTGCGTCATGTCAAAGGAATCGATATGAAAAACATTTCTCTTCGTTTAGATGATACCGATTTCAGACCAGCATTTGTTTTTGATGATGTTGATGGGCTCGATATGGAGAAAATAAAGTTGCCTCGTGATAAACGAAACGGTCAGATTATTCTCAGAGATGTTACTGGGTTCCGGATGTACCCGTCTCAGGAAAATCTGGTTGAGGTTGTTAAGTAAAAATAAAAAAGAGGGGGTATATGGATTATATTCCTTCTTTTTTATCAGCTCAGAATAACTCTAATTGTCGTTCTAACAGCTGAAAAGTCATTCGGTGATAAGGGGTAGTTCCATAACGGTTTATTGCCGCTCTATGTGCTTTGGTGGGATAGCCTTTATTTTTATCCCATTTATATGCCGGGTATTCGTTATGGAGTTTTATCATATAATCGTCTCTGTACGTTTTTGCCAGTACCGACGCTGCTGCAATCGAAAGATATTTGCCGTCTCCTTTTATTACGCAGGTATGGTCGATTCCGGGATAGGGTTTAAACCGATTGCCGTCGATAAGCAGATGGCTGGGGAATATCTTTAATTGTTCGATCGCTCGATGCATCGCCAGAAAAGATGCGTTGAGAATATTTATTTTATCGATTTCGGCTGGAGAAACACTTCCTACGGCCCATGCGAGAGCTTCTTTTTCGATGAGAGGACGTAGGGCATATCTCTGTTTTTCGGTAAGTTTTTTAGAATCGTTGAGTTCTTCGCAGACAAAATCGATAGGAAGTATGACGGCGGCAGCAAATACGGCTCCGGCCAAGCATCCTCTTCCTGCTTCATCACATCCTGCTTCAACTCGGTTTTTATCGATATATGGGAGTAACATAATTAGTGTGGTGTTGAAGTAAACAATATTTCGGTATTCAATTTGATTAGCCATTGGCCGTTTTCTTTTTCGATATATCCGAATTTATAGTCGTCTTCACCGGCAGCAGATAAGATTGTGTTGCGGTAAAGCATTTCGTCGAAAATTTTGCGGTTGTGTGGGCTGAATAGCGAGAGGTTACCCTGAGGTGTAATAAAAAGAAAAGCGGGGACTGTGCTGTAACCGCGGTATATTTTGGCTGGCCGCATTCCTGAAGCAAGTGAAAAAAGAAATTGCTTTATTTTATATTCATAGAAATTATTTTTTAAGATCAGTTCCTCTCTGATTTTATAAGGATTGGACTTCTTCATTTCTTCGGTAAGTGTTGCGATGGAAGAAATACCGGTAGTATAGAACGTATGTACGATTCCTGCCAATAAACGGGGAAAGTGCAGATCGATCATCGATAGGTTATCGAGGAAAATTTTGTTTTCTGCAGAAGTATATTTTAGTTTACCTCCTAATCTCGAAATTTCATCGAGGCGGCTGTATATAGCCGGTTTTCCCTCTATACGGTTAATTTTATTTGCTTCGGGGTTAGACAATTTTATATTCAGAATATCGTATTTGAGATTTGACGCCCGGTTTGCTTTCAGCAGAGGAAAACACGGAAATAGAGGCTTTAATGAGACGGCCGCGATACGAGAAAACCCGCTGTCGGGATCGAAAAATGTAAGTGAGAAATCACTTTTATCGTAAGATGCCGGTTCGGCGTCGGTAATGGAAAAAAGTTCAGGGAGGTCGATGGTCGATTCGGTTTCGGATAATCGGCTTAGTTGTCTGAAAATATCATTTGCTGTATTCAGGCAGTCGCTTCTGGATATTTCCCATTGTTTTTCTCCTAAACGTACGATAATTTTTTCGGGGGTGATCCTGTAAATAACCGTTCCGGTCACATCTTCCCGAGTAACAAATGAAACAGGCAATTTTGTTTGGGAGGAACAGATATCGGGGTTATCGCCGAATTCGACATTTCCAGTCCCCAGTATTTTTAACAGAGCGTAGATATGTGTCCACTGTTGTATATTTCCTGAGATTTTCATAAATAATACGGATGGTCTGAACAAATGTACATGTTTTTTGTTTATAAAATAAATTCCGTAGGAAGATATTGTGATGATATGTACCGGAAAACGTGTATTTGGTTTTTAGGTTTGGTTTATGAGATACACGTGTTGTGTTGTTGTTTAGTTTGATTTAAAGGAGATGTGGGAGCGTGAAATCTGAAAAGAGCTACGTTCCCACTTCTTTAATATTGATAAATTGTAAAATTACCCACTTCTCGAAAAATAAATGTGATAATACGGTAAAATGTTTGTATTTCATTTGGTTACTAATGATTTAGTGATTATCTTTGCAACGTTTTTGACGCTGAAGAAGGCTGATATCTTCTCTTAATCGGTTGATTATGTGGGGATAATAGTCATTTTTGACGTCTTTACGTAGTAATAGAAAAAAGACAAGTTTATAATTTAAAAGATTAAAAAAGTTCTAAGAAATGCCTACAATTCAGCAATTAGTAAGAAAAGGACGGGTTGTTTTGGAAGACAAGAGTAAATCTCCTGCACTGGATTCATGTCCGCAAAGACGGGGTGTATGTGTGAGAGTATATACTACTACTCCTAAAAAACCTAACTCTGCAATGCGTAAAGTAGCAAGGGTGCGTTTGACAAACGGAAAAGAGGTGAACTCTTATATTCCGGGAGAAGGTCATAACTTACAAGAACACTCTATCGTATTGGTACGTGGTGGTCGTGTGAAAGATCTTCCCGGTGTGCGTTACCACATCGTACGCGGTACATTGGATACTGCCGGTGTAAACGGTCGTACGCAACGTCGCTCTAAATACGGCGCAAAAAGACCTAAAGCAGGTGCGGCTCCCGCAGCAAAGGGAAAGAAATAAATCGCATCCTTTAGAAATTTAAAAATTAAAATTAGTGTAAAACGCTAGTTTGAGTTTATTGGATAGGCTGATTAGGTTGAGTAAACAGAACCGGCGGGTTTTGTTGAAGATGTGATAAGCAACCAAAAACAAGAACGACAATTTTGTAAAAAAAATGAGAAAAGCAAAACCAAAGAAAAGGATCGTACTTCCTGATCCTGTCTTCAGTGATGTAAAGGTTACGAAGTTTGTTAACCATTTAATGTATGACGGCAAAAAGAATGTTGCCTATACAATTTTCTACAGTGCTTTGGAAACCGTGAAGGCAAAGATGTCGAACGAAGAAAAATCTTCTCTCGAAATCTGGAAAAAAGCATTGGAAAATATTACTCCTCAAGTAGAGGTGAAGTCTCGCCGCGTGGGTGGCGCTACTTTCCAGGTTCCTACCGAAATCCGTCCCGACCGAAAAGAGTCGATCTCAATGAAAAATTTAATATCTTATGCTCGTAAAAGAGGGGGTAAAACGATGGCCGATAAATTGGCTGCCGAGATTATCGATGCTTTTAACGAACAAGGCGGAGCTTTCAAACGCAAAGAAGATATGCACAAAATGGCTGAGGCTAACCGTGCATTCGCTCATTTCAGATTTTAATTGAAATTAAAAACAAAGGAATACAACGATGGCAAAATCGGATGATTTATTGAAATATACCAGAAATATCGGTATTATGGCCCACATTGATGCGGGTAAGACGACAACGTCTGAGCGTATCCTTTTTTACACCGGACTCACTCACAAAATCGGTGAGGTGCACGACGGTGCCGCTACCATGGACTGGATGGAGCAAGAGCAGGAACGTGGTATCACGATTACCTCTGCTGCTACGACTACATGGTGGAATTATGCGGATAAAAAATATAAAATCAACCTGATTGATACTCCGGGGCACGTCGATTTTACTGCTGAGGTAGAACGTTCGTTGCGTGTCCTTGATGGTGCTGTGGCTACTTTTTGTGCTGTAGGTGGTGTTGAGCCTCAGTCTGAGACGGTTTGGCGTCAGGCTGATAAATATAATGTACCCCGTATTGGGTATGTAAACAAGATGGACCGTTCTGGCGCCAATTTTTTTGAAGTTGTGCGTCAGTTAAAAGATGTTTTGGGCGCTAACCCGTGTCCGATTCAGATCCCCATCGGTGCAGAAGAAACATTTAAAGGAGTTGTCGACCTGGTTACGATGAAAGCCATTTACTGGCACGATGAAACTATGGGGGCTGATTTCTCTGTAGAAGAAATACCTGCAAGTTTACTGGAAGAGGCTCAGGAATGGCGTGATAAAATGCTCGAAAAAATTGCGGAATGTGATGACGATCTGATGGAAAAATACTTCGATGATCCTTCGACGATTACAGAGGATGAAATCAGAACGGCAATTCGCAAAGGCGCGTTGGCGATGCAGATCGTGCCGATGACCTGTGGCTCTTCGTTTAAAAATAAAGGAGTACAGACGCTTTTGAATGCGGTATGTGCTTATCTTCCTAGCCCGGTAGATACTCCGGCTGTGGTAGGTCATCACCCCGATTTCCCCGATAAAGAAATCGAGAGAAAGCCGTCATCAGATGAACCCATGTCGGCATTGGCCTTTAAGATTGCGGTCGATCCTTATGTGGGACGTCTTTGTTTCTTCCGTGTATATTCGGGTGAAGTTGTTGCCGGATCTTATGTCTTGAATACTCGTTCGGGCAAAAAAGAACGTGTATCTCGTTTGTTCCAAATGCATTCTAATAAACAGAACCCGAAAGAGGTAATCGGTTGTGGCGATATTGGCGCCGGAGTAGGTTTTAAAGATATCCGTACCGGAGATACTCTTTGTGCAGAAGATGCTCCGATCGTACTCGAAGCTATGGATTTCCCCGATCCGGTAATCGGTATTGCTGTAGAACCTAAGACACAGAAAGATATGGATAAACTCGGTCTCGGGTTGCAGAAGCTTGCTGAAGAGGATCCTACATTTACGGTTAAAACAAACGAAGATACCGGGCAAACGGTTATCAGCGGTATGGGTGAGCTTCACCTTGAAATTATTATCGACCGTCTGAAACGTGAGTTTAAAGTAGAATGTAACCAGGGTCGTCCCCAGGTATCTTATAAAGAGGCTATTACCAAACCGGTAGAATTGCGTGAAGTTTATAAGAAACAGACTGGTGGTCGCGGTAAATTTGCTGATATTATCGTGCGCGTAGAACCGGTTGATGAAGGCTTCGAGGGCGGTTTGCAGTTTGTGGACGAAGTGAAAGGTGGTAATATTCCTCGCGAATTTATTCCTTCTATCCAAAAAGGTTTTACTACAGCAATGAAGAACGGCGTATTGGCCGGTTTCCCGGTCGATCAGTTGAAAGTTACCGTTATCGACGGTTCTTTCCACCCAGTGGACTCCGACCAACTTTCGTTCGAAGTCTGTGCTATACAGGCATTCAAGAAAGCTTGTGAAAAGGCTGGTCCCGTATTGCTCGAACCTATCATGAAGATAGAAGTCGTGACCCCTGAAGAAAGTATGGGTGATGTGATATCCGACTTGAATAAACGTCGCGGTCAGGTAGAAGGTATGGAGTCGAGCCGTTCAGGTGCCCGTATCGTAAAAGCTACTGCTCCGTTAGCCGAAATGTTCGGTTATGTAACATCGTTACGTACCATTACTTCGGGACGTGCTACTTCGACGATGACTTTCTCGCATTATTCCGAGGTAAGCTCTTCGATTGCTAAGAACGTACTTGCCGAAGCACAAGGTAGAGTAGATTTATTGTGATAAAGATAAGTAACAGGTTAGCGAATGACTCTTAACCTGTTACTTTATATATTTTAATATCAAAATCAATACAAAAAACTAATGAGTCAAAAAATTAGAATTAAACTGAAATCTTACGATCACAACTTGGTTGACAAATCGGCTGAGAAGATTGTAAAAACCGTAAAAGCCAGTGGTGCTGTTGTCAGCGGTCCTATACCTCTGCCTACTCACAAGCGTATTTTCACGGTAAACCGTTCGACTTTCGTAAATAAAAAGTCAAGAGAACAGTTCGAATTATCTTCATTCAAAAGATTGATCGACATTTACAGCTCGACTGCCAAAACAGTAGATGCTCTGATGAAACTGGAGTTGCCGAGCGGTGTGGAAGTAGAAATTAAAGTGTGATTTTAAAAAATTAGAGAAATGCCAGGATTATTAGGAAAAAAAATCGGAATGACATCCGTTTTCAGTGCCGATGGTAAAAATATTCCATGCACTGTTATCGAAGTAGGTCCTTGTGTAGTTACTCAGGTAAAAACTGTAGAAACAGATGGCTATGAAGCTGTACAGGTAGGTTTTGTCGATAAAAAGGAAAAACATACCAACAAACCCGAAGCGGGACACTTCAAGAAAGCCGGAGTAACCCCCAAGAGACACTTGGCCGAGTTCAAAGGTTTTGAAACAGAGTACAAATTAGGAGACGTGCTCTCTGTAGATTTGTTTGGCGAAAATGATTTCGTCGATGTAGTAGGTACCTCAAAAGGTAAAGGTTATCAAGGTGTTGTAAAACGTCATGGATTTGGCGGTGTGGGTCAGTCGACTCATGGTCAGCATAACCGTTTGCGCGCTCCCGGTTCGGTGGGTGCATGTTCGTACCCTGCTCGTGTGTTTAAAGGAACCCGTATGGCCGGTCAGACAGGAAATGAGAGGGTAACTGTACAAAACCTCCAGGTGTTAAAAGTAATCTCGGAACACAATCTTTTGTTGATCAAAGGTTCGGTGCCGGGAAGTAAAGGTTCAATCGTAATAATTGAGAAATAATGGAACTGAGCGTATATAACATTAAAGGTGAGGATACAGGAAAAAAGGTTACGTTGAATGATGCTGTTTTTGGTGTCGAAGCCAATGAGCATGCCATTTATCTGGATGTAAAACAGTATATGGCCAACAAACGCCAGGGAACTCACAAATCGAAAGAAAGAAGCGAACTCTCGGGTAGTACCCGTAAGTTGAAAAAACAAAAAGGTACCGGTGGTGCCCGTAGCGGCGATATCAATTCTCCGGTAATGGTAGGTGGAGCCCGCGTTTTCGGTCCTAAACCGAGAGATTACAGCTTTAAACTGAACAAGAAAGTAAAAAGTCTGGCCCGTAAATCGGCTTTGGCGCTGAAAGCAAAAGAAAATGCGATCATCGTTGTAGAAGATTTTGCTTTCGAGGCACCCAAGACAAAAGAGTATATCGAATTTGTAAAAAACTTGCAAGTATCTGATAAAAAGTCTCTTTTAGTTTTAGCAGAACAAAATAAAAACGTATATTTGTCAGCTCGAAATTTGGAGAAGGCAAAAGTTGTAACGGTTTCTGAACTAAATACTTACAAAGTGCTCGATGCAAAGAGTCTTTTGTTAACGGAAAGTTCGGTGGCCGCTATTAATAATTTTTAATGTAAAGGAGGCTAAATAATGGCAATTATTATTAAACCGATTGTTACAGAAAAGATGACTGCAATGGCCGATAAGCATAACCGCTACGGCTTTCGCGTTTGTCCGGATGCGAACAAGCTGCAAATTAAAAAAGCAGTAGAAGATTTATATAATGTAACGGTAGTTGATGTGAATACGATGAACTACAAAGGCAAGAGAAAGAGCCGCTATACCAAAGCCGGTCTTATCGTAGGAAAAACGGCAGCGTATAAGAAAGCCCTGGTTACATTGAAAGAAGGTGAAACGATTGATTTTTATAGCAATATCTAATTAAGAAATGGCAGTACGTAAATTAAAGCCCACAACACCGGGGCAGAGACACAAAATTATTGGTGCATTTGATAAAATCACTGCTAGTGCGCCAGAAAAGTCTCTTGTAGTAGGTAAAATCAAAACGGGTGGCCGTAATAACGAAGGGCATCTGACGATGCGCTATATCGGAGGCGGTCACAAACGTAGATATAGACTTATCGATTTCAAGAGAAATAAAGACGGTGTACCGGCAACAGTAAAATCGATCGAGTACGATCCTAATCGTTCGTCTCGAATCGCATTACTTTACTATGCCGATGGTGAAAAACGCTACATTATTGCACCCAACGGCCTCGAGGTAGGCGCAACGGTATTATCAGGCGAAAATGCAGCTCCCGAAGTGGGAAATGCATTGCCTTTGCAAAACATACCTATCGGTACTGTGGTGCACAACATCGAGTTGCGTCCGGGCCAGGGAGCCGCATTGGTTCGTTCAGCCGGAGTTTTCGCTCAGTTGACTTCGAGAGAAGGAAAGTATGCAATTATCAAATTACCTTCAGGTGAGACAAGAAAGATCCTTGCTGCATGTAAAGCTACTATCGGTAGTGTGGGTAATTCTGACCACGCTCTGGAACGTTCCGGTAAAGCCGGCCGTTCGCGTTGGCTGGGTCGTCGTCCCCGCAACCGCGGTGTATCTATGAACCCTGTCGATCACCCCATGGGTGGTGGTGAAGGACGTTCTTCAGGAGGACATCCGAGATCACGTAAGGGCTTATACGCAAAAGGTCTTAAGACCAGAGCTCCGAAGAAGCATTCTTCAAAGTATATTATTGAAAGAAGGAAAAAGTAATCTGATTAATTAAGCAACTATGAGTCGTTCATTAAAAAAAGGCCCATATATCAGTGTGAAACTGGAAAAGAAAGTTTCGGCGATGGAAGAGTCAGGCAAGAAGTCTGTAATCAAAACATGGTCGAGAGCTTCTATGATATCTCCCGATTTTGTAGGACACACTTTTGCCGTTCACAATGGTAATAAATTTATTCCCGTGTATGTTACCGAAAACATGGTAGGACACAAGTTAGGTGAATTTGCGCCAACTCGTAATTTCCGTGGCCACGGTGGTAACAAAAAGAAATAAGGGTCGAAATCCGGGAATTTGAGAATTTCAAATAAAAAACAGAATTAAAAATGGGTGCAAGAAAAAAAATATCAGCCAATAAAAGGAAAGAAGCCCTAAAGACCACGTACTTCGCCAAACTGAACAACGTGCCTACTTCTCCCCGTAAAATGCGTCTGGTCGCAGATATGGTGAGAGGCATGGAGGTATTCAAGGCTTTGGGTGCACTTAAATTTTCTTCGAAAGAGGCTTCGGCCAGATTGGAGAAATTATTGCGTTCGGCTATTGCCAACTGGGAACAGAAGAACGAACGCAAGGCCGAGAGTGGAGAGCTCTATATTACCGAAATCTTTGTAGATTCGGCAGCTATGTTGAAAAGACTCCGTCCGGCTCCTCAAGGAAGAGGTTACAGAATACGTAAGCGTTCAAATCATGTAACTTTGTTTGTTGACACAATGAGTAAAAACGATAACCAAAATTAAGCAGGATGGGACAGAAAGTAAATCCGATAAGTAACCGTTTAGGAATCATCAGAGGATGGGATTCTAACTGGTATGGCGGCAAAAATTATGGCGATACTTTGGTAGAAGATACCAAAATTCGTAAATATCTGAATGCCCGTCTTGCAAAAGCCAGCGTATCACGTATCGTGATAGAACGCACATTGAAGTTGATAACCATTACCGTGTGTACAGCACGTCCGGGTATCATTATCGGTAAAGGCGGACAAGAAGTTGATAAACTGAAAGAAGAGCTGAAAAAAATTACCGATAAAGATGTACAGATCAATATTTATGAAGTAAAGAGACCCGAATTGGACGCTGTGATCGTTGCCAGCAATATCGCTCGCCAAATCGAAGGCAAGATCGCATACCGCCGTGCCGTAAAGATGGCTATCGCTTCTACGATGCGTATGGGTGCCGAAGGTATCAAGGTGCAGGTTTCGGGCCGTCTGAACGGAGCCGAAATGGCTCGTTCGGAAATGTATAAAGAAGGAAGAACTCCTCTGCATACATTACGTGCCGACATCGATTATGCCTTGGTTGAAGCTCTGACAAAAGTCGGACTGATAGGTGTTAAGGTATGGATTTGCCGTGGTGAAATTTACGGTAAAAAAGACCTCGCTCCTTCGTTTACCAACTCGAAAGAGTCTCGTGGCGGAAACAACGCCGGAAACGGAAGCAAGAAAGGCTTCAAAAAACAAAAAAGTAATCGTTAACGAATTGAATTAACAGAAAATGTTACAACCGAAGAAGACAAAATTCAGAAGACAACAGAAAGGGCGTATGAAAGGATACGCTCAGAGAGGTAATCAGTTGGCCTTCGGTTCTTTTGGTATAAAATGTTTGCAGACAAAATGGATAACCGGTCGCCAGATAGAAGCTGCCCGTATCGCTGTTACCCGTTATATGCAACGTCAGGGTCAGATCTGGATAAGAATATTCCCGGATAAGCCTATTACCAAAAAACCGGCTGAGGTACGTATGGGTAAAGGTAAAGGTTCGCCCGAAGGTTTCGTGGCTCCAGTAACTCCGGGTAGAATTCTGATCGAAGTAGAAGGAGTTCCCTTCGATATCGCTAAAGAAGCTTTGCGTCTGGCCGCCCAGAAACTTCCTGTGACTACCAAGTTTATCGTTCGTCGTGACTACGATGCCAATCAAAATGTGTAATAAGTTATGAAAAAGGCAGAAATAAAAGAGTTATCTACTAAGGAATTGGTAGAAAGAATCGAGGCGGAAACCGTAGCGTTGAACCGTATGGAGATCAATCATAGTATCTCTCCTCTCGATAATCCTGCACAGATCAAACATAATCGCAGGATGATTGCGCGCATGAAAGGTGAGTTGCGCCAAAGAGAACTTAACAAATAAACCAATTGAGCCTGATGGAAACAAGAAACTTAAGAAAAGAGAGAATCGGGGTCGTTTTAAGCAATAAAATGGATAAAACTATTACCGTTGCTGTAAAATGGAAAGAAAAACACCCCATATATGGTAAATTCGTGAATAAAACGAAAAAATACCATGCTCACGATGAAAAGAATGAGTGCAACATTGGTGATACTGTGAAGTTGATGGAGACTCGTCCTTTGAGCAAAATGAAAAGATGGAGATTAGTTGAAATAATCGAAAGAGCTAAGTAATATGATACAACAAGAGTCAAGACTTAATGTCGCTGATAACAGCGGCGCCAAAGAAGCACTTTGTATCCGCGTTTTAGGTGGTACAGGCCGTCGTTACGCATCGGTAGGCGATGTGATCGTGGTAGCTATCAAAAGTGTGATACCCTCGAGTGACATCAAAAAAGGTGCCGTTTCGAAAGCCGTTATCGTGCGTACCAAGAAAGAGATCCGTCGTCAGGATGGTTCTTATATTCGCTTCGACGATAATGCGTGTGTATTGTTGAACGGAGCTGGCGAAATCAGAGGTAGTCGTATTTTCGGACCGGTGGCGAGAGAATTGCGTGCAACCAATATGAAAATCGTTTCGTTAGCACCTGAAGTACTTTAATAGTATAAAAAAGAAAGTTAATGAGTAAATTACACATTAAAAAAGGCGATACCGTATACGTGAATGCCGGTGAAGATAAAGGGAAAACCGGCCGGGTGCTGCGTGTTCTTGTGAAAGACAACCGTGCTATCGTAGAAGGTCTCAATATGGTGTCGAAGAGCACCAAGCCTAATGCCAAGAATCCTCAGGGAGGTATAGTGAAAATGGAAGCCCCGATTCACATTTCGAATTTGAACTTACTTGATCCGGTGAGCAAAAAAGCTACTCGTATCGGTCGTAAAAGAAACGAAGCGGGTGTTTTAGTGCGTTATTCTAAAAAATCAGGAGAGGAGATTAAGTAATGAGCAATACTGCAAATCTTAAAAACGATTATAAAACAAGGATCGTCCCCGGTTTGATGAAAGAGTTTAACTATAGCTCTGTAATGCAGGTGCCGGTACTGAAAAAGATCGTTATCAATCAGGGTCTCGGTCAGGCTGTAGCCGACAAGAAGATCATCGAAACGGCTATCAACGAACTGTCGGCAATTACCGGACAGAAAGCCGTTGCTACTCTTTCGCGTAAAGATATTTCGAACTTCAAGTTACGTAAAAAAATGCCGATTGGCGTTATGGTGACATTGCGTCGTGAAAAAATGTATGAATTCTTAGAAAGACTCGTACGCGTTGCATTACCCCGTATTCGTGACTTCAAAGGTATCGATGAAAAATTCGACGGAAGAGGTAATTATACACTCGGTGTTCAGGAACAGATCATTTTCCCTGAAATAAATATCGATAGTATTACTAAAATTCTGGGAATGAATATTACCTTTGTAACTTCTGCACAGACAGATGAAGAAGGATATGCTTTATTGAAGGAATTTGGTTTACCTTTTAAAAATGCAAAAAAGAACTAAGATATGGCAAAAGAATCGATGAAAGCCCGTGAGGTGAAAAGAGCGAAACTGGTTGCTAAATATGCTGCTAAGAGAGAAAAATTCTTGGCAGAAGGTAACTATGTAGCTCTTCAGTCGCTGCCTAAAAATGCTTCTCCGGTACGTTTGCACAACCGTTGCAAAATTACCGGTCGTCCGAAAGGCTATATACGCCAGTTCGGAATTTCGCGTATACAATTCCGCGAAATGGCTTCGGCAGGATTAATACCGGGTGTTAAAAAAGCAAGCTGGTAAATTATTTTTAGTGTTAAATATTGTCCGGAATGCCGGATCAATTTAAACAATTTATTATGACAGATCCAATAGCAGATTATCTTACAAGATTGAGAAATGCCATTAAAGCTCAACATAGAGTTGTTGAAGTGCCTGCCTCGAACTTGAAAAAAGAAATCACGAAAATCCTTTTTGACAAAGGTTACATTCTTAATTATAAGTTTGTAGAAGATGGTCCTCGGGGAACGATAAAGATTGCCCTGAAGTATGACCCTGTAAATAAAGTAAACGCAATTAAAAAACTCATCCGCGTATCTTCTCCGGGTTTACGTAAGTATACCGGTTATAAAGATATGCCTCGTGTGCTTAACGGATTGGGTATCGCTATTCTTTCGACTTCGAAAGGCGTTATGACCAATAAAGAAGCCCGTGAACAGATGATTGGCGGCGAAGTAATTTGTTATGTATATTAAGAAGGAGGTTTAATTATGTCAAGAATAGGAAAATTGCCCATAAATATACCTTCTGGTGTAACAGTTACTGTTAACGGAGACGAAGTTAAAGTTAAGGGCCCGAAAGGAGAAATGTCTCAGGTGCTTACCGGTGGCATAAAAGCTGAAGTTGCAGATGGTCACATCGTTGTCAGCAGACCGAGTGAAGATAAAGAACACCGTGCATTACATGGTTTATATCGTTCTTTGATCAACAATATGGTAGTAGGCGTATCGGAAGGATACAAAAAAGAGATGGAATTGGTGGGTGTAGGTTATCGTGCCGCAAACAACGGTCAGGTACTCGACCTGTCACTGGGTTATTCTCACAATATCTATCTGAAATTGCCGAAAGAAATCAAATTGGAAACAAAATCAGAGAGAAATAAAAACCCGTTGATTATTCTCGAATCTTGTGACAAACAATTGCTCGGACAGGTTTGTTCGAAAATCCGTTCGTTCCGTAAACCTGAACCTTACAAAGGAAAAGGTATCAAGTTCGTTGGCGAGATTATTCGCAGAAAATCGGGTAAATCAGCTGGTGCTAAATAATTCGCGTAAATTGGTATAATCATGACAACGAAAATAGAAAGAAGAATAAAGATTAAAACCCGCATACGTGGTAAAGTGTCAGGTACCGCTGAATGTCCCCGTATGACTGTTTTTAGAAGTAACAAACAAATTTATGTGCAGTTAATCGACGATTTAGCCGGTAAAACGATCGCTTCAGCTTCTTCGAAAGGTATCGAAGGAGGAGCCAAGAAAGAGATCGCAGCTCAGGTAGGTCAGCTGATCGCCAAGAAAGCACAAGAAGCAGGTGTTACAACGGTTGTTTTCGATCGTAACGGTTACCTGTATCATGGAAGAGTTAAAGAATTGGCTGATGCTGCACGTAACGGTGGACTTAAATTTTAATGAACATGGCAGGAATAAATAAAAGAGTTAAATCGACCAACGATTTAGAATTAAAAGACAGACTGGTAGCGATCAACCGCGTAACGAAAGTAACAAAAGGTGGACGTACGTTCAGCTTTTCGGCTATCGTCGTTGTAGGTAACGAAGACGGTATCGTAGGCTGGGGGCTGGGTAAAGCCAGTGAGGTAACGACTGCCATAGCTAAAGGCGTGGAAGCTGCTAAGAAAAACCTGATCCAGGTTCCGGTGCGTAAAGGCACTATCCCTCATGAACAGCTTGCTAAATTTGGCGGTGCATTGGTTTATCTGAAACCTGCATCTCACGGTACCGGGGTAAAAGCCGGTGGTGCTATGCGTGCCGTACTCGAAAGTGTTGGTGTAACCGACGTGCTTGCAAAATCGAAAGGTTCGTCTAACCCCCATAACCTGGTAAAAGCTACTATGGCCGCTTTGAGTGAATTAAGAGATGCTTATACTGTGGCTCAGAACCGTGGAGTAGCATTGGAAAAAGTATTTAAAGGTTAATATTGGAGGGTCAGATAATGGAAACTATCAAGATTAAACAAGTAAAAAGCAGAATTAAATGTCCCGCCGTTCAGAAAAGAACTTTGGATGCTTTGGGTCTGAGAAAATTGAATCAGATCGTTGAGCATAAAGCCACTCCCCAGATATTGGGAATGGTGGATAAGGTGAAACATTTAATTGTAGTAGTAGAGTAAATTCATCGAAGAAAAAAATTAGCAATATGGACTTGAGTAATTTAAAACCTGCAGTAGGTTCTACAAAAACCAGAAAGAGAATCGGACGTGGTTCCGGTTCGGGTTTGGGCGGAACTTCTACAAGAGGTCATAAAGGAGCCAAATCAAGATCGGGTTATTCAAAGAAAGTCGGTTTTGAGGGAGGACAAATGCCATTGCAGCGTCGTGTTCCTAAATTTGGTTTTAAAAACATTAACCGGGTTGAGTACAAAGCAATAAATATCGATACATTACAGGCTCTGGCAACAGCCAAAGGACTTGATAAAATCGGTATCGATACTTTGATCGAAGCTGGATTCGTTTCTACAAACCAATTGGTAAAAATTCTTGGCAAAGGTGCCATTTCGTCGAAATTAGAAGTTACGGCTCATGCCTTTTCTAAATCGGCTGAAGCTGCCATCACAGCCGCAGGTGGAACCGTAGTTAAACTCTAAACCCATGAGAGCAATTGAAACTATAAAAAACATATGGAAGATCGAGGATCTGAGAAACCGGATCCTCACGACCATTCTTTTCGTGATGGTATACCGGGCCGGTACGTATGTCGTATTACCGGGTATCGATCCGGAGTTCTTAACCAATTTGCAGAACCAGACCCGTGGCGGTCTTTTGCAGTTACTGGATATGTTCTCGGGAGGTGCATTCTCCAACGCATCTATATTTGCATTGGGGATCATGCCTTACATCTCGGCATCTATCGTAATCCAGTTGCTGGGTATGGCTCTCCCACATTTTCAGAAATTGCAACGGGAAGGTGAAAGCGGACGCCGTAAGCTCAATCAGTACACGCGTTATCTTACTGTAGCCATTCTGCTTATTCAGGGCCCGTCATATTTGGTCAATCTGAGGGTACAGATGCAAGGAGCGTTTCCGGCCGATTTTATGTTTATAGTTTCTTCTACGATCATTCTTGCCGCCGGCAGTATGTTTATCATGTGGTTGGGTGAACGTATTACCGATAAGGGTATTGGTAACGGTATTTCATTCATAATCCTGGTAGGTATCATCGCCCGTCTTCCCAAAGCGCTCGTACAGGAGTTTATCATGCGTACGGCTACGACTTCGGGAGGTTTGGTTATGTTCCTGGCCGAGATCGTTTTCTTATTATTCGTAATTTCTGCATCGATACTGCTCGTACAGGGTACCCGTAAGGTTCCTGTACAATATGCTAAGAGAGTAGTAGGTAATAAGCAATATGGTGGAGCAAGACAATACATTCCTCTGAAGGTAAATACCGCAGGTGTAATGCCTATTATCTTTGCACAGGCTATTATGTTTATCCCTATTACGCTGGTAGGTTTCTCTCCAGAGAATGCCTCGAGCGCATTTGCACGTTCATTTATGAACAATACCGGTTTTTGGTATAATTTCGTGTTTGCTTTTCTGATTATTATCTTTACGTATTTTTATACGGCAATCACGGTGCAACCTACTCAAATGGCAGAAGATATGAAACGTAATAATGGTTTTATACCGGGTATTAAACCGGGTAAACAAACGGCTTCGTATCTCGATTCGATCATGTCGCGCATAACATTGCCCGGATCTATTTTCTTGGCAATCGTGGCTATTATGCCAGCGTTTGCACAGATCGCCGGTATCAGCATGGAATTTTCACAATTCTTTGGAGGTACCTCGTTACTCATCCTGGTGGGTGTAGTTCTTGATACTTTGCAACAGATTGAGAGTCATTTAATGATGCGTCATTATGACGGACTCCTGAAATCGGGAAAGATTAAGGGACGTACGGGCTCGATTGCCGCTTATTAAACCGTTATAAAGTTTAGTTAAGTAGGAGTATAAAAATGATTTATCTTAAAACAGACGATGAAATAGAGTTGATGCGTGAGAGTAATCTTCTGGTGGGGATGACATTAGGCGAAGTCGCCAAATGGATAGCTCCGGGGATTACAACGCTGAAACTTGACAAGATTGCCGAAGAATTTATCAGAGACCATGGTGCCGTTCCCGGATTTTTAGGATACGGCGGTTTTCCAAACTCTTTGTGTATATCGGTCAATGAACAAGTGGTGCATGGCATACCTTCGAATTACGAACTGAAAGATGGCGACGTCGTATCGGTAGATTGCGGAGTTGTAAAAAACGGTTTTAACGGAGATTCTGCATACACTTTTTGTGTCGGGGAAGTCGCTTACGATGTTAAGCAGTTGCTGAAAACCACGAAAGAATCGCTCTATATCGGAATTGAACAAGCTGTTGAAGGAAAACGAATCGGAGATATCAGCAACGCAATTCAAACATATTGCGAACAAAAGGGTTATAGTGTTGTCAGGGAACTTTGCGGTCATGGTATCGGAAAACGCCTGCACGAAGATCCTGAAGTTCCTAATTACGGACGCCGGGGATGCGGTCCGCTGCTGAAAAACGGCATGTGTATCGCAATAGAACCGATGATAAATTTAGGTTCGCGTAATATCGTTATCGAACGTGATGGCTGGACAACCCGCACGCGAGACCGGAAGCCGTCGGCTCATTTCGAGCATACGGTGGCCATTCGTGAGGGAAAAGCCGACATTTTGTCGTCTTTCCAGTTTGTAGAAGAAGTTTTAGGAGATAAAACAATTTAATTTTTATATATGGCAAAACAATCAGCAATAGAACAAGACGGAGTTATCGTAGAGGCATTATCGAATGCTATGTTCCGGGTAGAACTCGAAAACGGTCATGAGATTACTGCCCATATTTCGGGGAAAATGCGTATGCATTATATAAAAATACTCCCGGGGGACAAGGTGCGTGTAGAAATGTCACCCTATGATCTTTCCAAAGGAAGAATTGCTTTTAGATATAAATAATACAAAAAGATATGAAAGTAAGAGCATCATTGAAAAAGCGTACGCCCGATTGCAAAATCGTTAGAAGAAATGGCCGCTTGTATATTATTAACAAGAAAAATCCTAAGTATAAACAACGTCAAGGATAATTTATTATTTTTGCAAAATAATTTTTCTATTATATGGCTATAAGAATAGTTGGAGTAGACTTGCCGCAAAATAAAAGAGGCGAAATCGCGTTGACCTATATCTATGGAATAGGCCGCAGCGCATCAAATACCATTTTGGAAAAGGCCGGTATTGATAAAAATATCAAGGTGAAAGACTGGACCGACGAGCAGTCGGCGAAAGTACGTGAGATCATCGGTAACGAGTATAAAGTAGAAGGAGATCTTCGCTCTGAAGTACAGCTCAATATCAAACGTCTCATGGATATCGGTTGTTATCGTGGTATCCGTCATCGTAACGGTCTGCCCGTGAGAGGTCAGAGTACGAAAAATAATGCCCGTACACGTAAGGGTAGAAAGAAAACAGTTGCTAATAAGAAAAAAGCTACTAAATAATAAGTAAGTATGGCAAAAAAGACAGTCGCAACAAAGAAGAGAAATGTGAAGGTCGATGCAGTCGGTCAGTTACATGTACATTCTTCTTTCAATAACATTATCGTATCACTTGCCAATAGTGAAGGTCAGGTGATCTCTTGGTCATCGGCCGGTAAGATGGGATTCAGAGGGTCGAAGAAAAACACTCCTTATGCTGCTCAGATGGCCGCTCAGGATTGTGCAAAAGTAGCCTTTGATCTGGGATTGAGAAAAGTGAAAGCGTATGTGAAAGGTCCCGGTAACGGTCGTGAATCAGCAATCAGAACGGTTCACGGTGCAGGTATCGAAGTAACTGAGATTATCGACGTTACTCCCCTTCCACATAACGGATGTCGTCCTCCTAAAAGAAGAAGAGTATAATTTTTCTTTTGATAAAGAGTGAATCAAGGATTGTGAATAGATTGCATTTTTCTCCTCTCTGCAATCGCGGCTGCACTATTCCGGGATTCCGTAATTATAAATTATAAAAAGATTTAGAAATGGCAAGATATACCGGACCTAAGACAAAAATCGCCCGTAAATTTGGGGAGGCTATTTTCGGCCCCGACAAAGTATTGTCGAAGAAAAACTATCCTCCCGGACAGCACGGTGCAAATAAAAGAAGAAAAACTTCTGAATATGGTATCCAGCTTCGCGAGAAGCAAAAAGCAAAATATACTTACGGCGTATTGGAGAAACAATTCCGTAATTTGTTTGAAAAAGCATCTCGTACCAAAGGTATTAAAGGCGAGGTGTTGTTACAACTTCTCGAAGCTCGCTTAGACAATGTCGTATTCCGCATGGGTATCGCTCCTACCAGAGCTGCGGCCCGTCAGTTGGTTTCGCACAGACATATCGTTGTTGACGGCAAAGTGGTGAACATTCCTTCTTACTCGGTAAAACCGGGGCAGATAATCGGTGTTCGCGAAAAGGCAAAATCGCTTGAAGTGATTGCCGATGCTCTTTCTGGTTTTAATCACAGCAAATATCCTTGGATTGAGTGGGACCAGAATTCGGTCAGCGGTAAATTTTTACATTTGCCCGAAAGAGCAGACATTCCCGAAAACATTAAAGAACAGTTGATCGTAGAATTGTATTCTAAATAATAAATGATTCCATGGCTATATTAGCATTTCAAAAACCCGATAAAGTTTTAATGTTGGAGGCGGACGCATTTTTCGGTAAATTCGAATTTCGTCCGTTGGAGCCCGGTTATGGCGTTACCGTAGGTAATGCTTTACGCCGTATACTCCTTTCTTCACTCGAAGGTTTTGCTATCACCTCGATACGTATCGATGGGGTTGAGCATGAGTTCGCAACCGTTCCCGGCGTTATCGAGGACGTAACAAATATGATTCTGAATCTGAAAAAGGTTCGTTTCAAACAGATTGTCGAAGAAATCGAGAATGAGAAAGTTACCATTGCTGTTTCGGGTACGGAAGTGTTCAAGGCAGGAGACATTGGTAAATATCTCACCGGTTTCGAGGTGTTGAATCCCGATCAGGTGATCTGCCACATGGATTCAAGCGCAAGTTTCCAAATCGATATAACGATAAATAAAGGTCGTGGTTATGTTCCGGCAGAGGAAAACCGAAATGAAAACGACGAAGTGAATGTTATTCCCATCGATTCTATTTTCACTCCTATCCGGAACGTGAAATATGCAGTGGAAAACTTCCGCGTAGAACAAAAAACCGACTACGAAAAACTGGTATTAGAAATTACGACTGATGGATCTATCCATCCGAAAGAGGCTTTAAAAGAGGCTGCTAAAATCCTGATTTACCACTTTATGTTGTTCTCTGATGAGAAAATCACGCTTGAGACAACCGATATCGATGGTAACGAAGAGTTCGATGAAGAAGTGTTGCATATGCGTCAGCTGCTGAAAACGAAACTCGTCGATATGGATTTGTCGGTACGTGCCCTCAACTGTCTTAAATCGGCAGATGTTGAGACTTTGGGCGAATTGGTTGTATTTAATAAAACCGACTTGCTTAAATTCCGTAACTTCGGTAAGAAGTCTCTTACCGAGTTGGATGAACTCCTGGCCAACCTGAACTTGTCTTTCGGTATGGACATCTCGAAGTATAAATTAGATAAAGAGTAAGACACAATGAGACATAATAAAAAATTCAATCATTTAAGTCGTACGAAATCTCACAGAGACGCTTTATTGTCGAATATGACCAGTTCTTTAATTCTTCACAAGAGAATTTTTACGACCTTGGCTAAGGCTAAAGCTTTGAGAATGTACGCCGAACCTCTCATCAACAGAGCAAAAGAAGATACTACTGCTTCACGAAGGGTGGTATTTAGTTACCTGCAGAATAAGTATGCCGTGACGGAACTTTTCAAAGAGGTAGCTACAAAAATAGCTGATCGTCCGGGCGGTTATACCCGTATTTTGAAAACTGGTAACCGTATTGGTGATAATGCTAAAATGTGCTTTATCGAACTCGTTGACTATAATGAGAATATGCTGAAGGAAAAAGCAACCAAGAAAACGACTCGTACTCGTCGTTCTAAAAAGGCGGCTACTCCTGCTGCTACTGAGGCTGCTTCCGCTCCTGCAACTGAGACTCCCGCAACTCCGGAGGCTCCTGCTGCCGAAGCTGCTGCTCCCGCTGCTGAATAAGAGAATATTTGTTCTATAAAAACAAAAAGGATCGCATATATCGCGATCCTTTTTGTTTTTGTATAATCGGTTTTACTTATAATAGCATTGTATATTGGCTTAAAATATGATGAATAAATGATATCGGATAACGACTTTTACCTTAATTAAGAAATAGCATATTACTGATGAAAAGTTATTTTTCGATTTCGATCAATTGGCTTTATGGGAAAATTTGCTGAAAATTAGTGTAAAACGACTGCCTTTTCCTTCTTTAGAAGTTACCCTTATGGAGCCGCCATGTAATCTCATGATTTGTTTACATAAGTTTAACCCTATACCTGATCCTCCTGTTTTGGTAGTATAAAATGGGATAAATATTTTATCAAGAGCTTCAGGAACTATTCCCTTGCCGTTGTCAGACACGGCAATAATTGTAAATCCGATGGAATTTATAGCTTCAACAATGATAGATACCTGTTGTGTTTTATTTCCTGATTCGGCTGCATTTTTTATGAGGTTCAGAAGAACCTGCTCAATCATAGCTCTGTCGCCTATTACCGATATGTCTTTTGATTTTAAAGAAAAAATGATATCGGCCCTAAGATTAGTGGTCAGTTTTTCAACATCATCGAATAATTCGTTTACGGGAATACAAGAAAACTCGGGTGCTGGAATCCGGGTCAGTTTTCGATAATTCTCCACAAAATTGAGTAATCCGGTACTTCTGCGATGTATAGTTTGCATGATTTGGCCAAGTACAGAGAAGTCTTTTTCTGAATTTCCTTTTAATCTTTCGACGGCTGTTTCAGATAGAGAAATAATGGGTGCGAGAGTATTCATTATTTCGTGTGTGAGAACTCTGATTAATTTTTTCCAGGCTTCTATTTCGGTTTCCTCAACAAGAGATTGTATATTTTTAAGACTGACGAGCAGCAGTTTTTTCCCCTGGATTGTAAGCGTGATGGCAGAGATAATAATTTCATAAGAAAAACCACTTCGGTTTATAGTTATAATTTTTATTTCTCCGGCTTTCAAGTTTGATAATATTGGGGGAAGATCTGGATGAAAAAAGGCTAAATCCGACACTTTAACCGGATTATTCATCCTTAATTCAGTGCGGGCGGCTGAGTTCATCCATTCTATTTCTCCATTTTTGTTAATCACCATTAATCCAAAATCAATACGTCCTAAGAGGGTGTTGAAATATTGTAGTTTAGTTTCGAGTTCTTTTAGTTTTGAGCGATGTGTATATATTACATTTGATATTATTCCCGATAATTGCCGTAATTCTTTTTCGTTTGCCGAATGGTGAAAGGAGAGGTCGAAATCGGAGTATTCGAAAGCCGAAACAAGCCTTTCAGTCATCGAAATACATTTTATCAATTGCCGGTAAAGTAAATAAGCCGTAATAAATAAAGCGGCTATTGCAAATGTTGTGGTAAAATATAATTGGTGTATATAGGATAATACGGAAATTATCGAGAAAAAAACAATTGTTAATGTATATCCTGTTATTTTAGATTTATAGCTGTGTAGTATCATTGTCTTTTTCTAATTTACGGTAGAGAGAATAGCGGGTTATTCCTAATAATTGCGCTGCCCGACTGATGTTTCCATTACTTCTTTTTAAAGCTTTCTCAATGGTATTTTTCTCTATTTGTCCGAGATTGAGATTGTCATTTTCTATTTTTCTCTCTGTATGAGGGGGCTTTAGCATAAAGTTTTCGGCATGAAGTATTTGTCGATTGTCGGAAAGAATTACAGCTCGCTCTATCGCATGTTGCAATTCCCTGACATTACCGGGCCAAGCGTATTGCATTAATTTTTTTTGAGCATCCCGGCCGAGTCCCGAGATTTGTTTTTTATATTTTCTCGAATATTTTTCGAGAAAATGTTTTGCCAATAAAATAATATCGTTTCCCCGGTCGCGTAAAGGTGGAAGATGAATCTCAATCGTGTTAAGACGGTATAGAAGATCTTGTCTGAAGTGACCTTCTTCCACCATTGCATAAAGGTCGGTATTCGTGGCACAAATCAGTCGTACATCTATATCGATATCTCGAGTACTGCCTAATTTCGATATTTTCTTTTTTTCGATTGCGGTGAGTAGCTTGGCTTGCATTGCTAGGGACAGATTCCCGATTTCGTCGAGAAAAAGAGTACCTCCCGTGGCAATTTCCATACGGCCCGATTTTTCTTTCCGAGCATCTGTAAAGGCGCCTTTTTCATATCCGAATAACTCGCTTTCGAATAAATTCTCGGGAATACTACCCATATCGATTTCAATGAATACTGCATTTTTTCTGAGTGAATTACGATAAATAGCTTTTGCAATAAGATCTTTACCGGTACCGTTTTCTCCTAATATAAGAATATTGGTATCCGTTTCAGATAATTTTTGTATCGTTTCGAATATATCCTGCATAGCATCAGAACTTCCGATTATTTCAGTCGTACTTTTTCTGTCAGAGTCGGTCAGTGATGCTACCTGTTGTTTCAGTACAGTTATTTCGGTACGTGATTTTTTCAATTTCATTGCAGAAGATAATGTCCCGAGTAATCTTTCTTTTTGCCATGGTTTCGAAACATAATCGGTTGCACCGCATTTAATAGCTTTTACGGCATTTACAGTGTCGGAATAAGCCGTCATAAAAATAACTATGGCTTCGGGATCTATCTTTAATATTTTCTCAAGCCAGTAAAAACCTTCTTGTCCACTGCTGGCATCTTTGCTGAAATTCATGTCCAGCAAGAGTATATCCGGATTGAAGGTATTGATAAAATGTTCGATACGTTCGGGTTGAGTCGTAACTTTTATTTTTTCGGCATAAGGTTCGAGTAGCAGATTCAAGGCAAATAATACATCCTCGTTATCGTCTATTATTAAGATCTTTCCTAATTTATCCATTGGTTATTTAATAATGCTTATATGTCAAAGATACATATTAATATAACAAGTTGTATGTGCGGGAATGAACAAAAAAAGTGCGAAAACGAACATATATTTTCATATGTAGATCTTGTAAAATTATGACAATTAGCGTATTGGGTTTTTGGCGTAAATTTTGGAGTGTAATAGGATAAATAAAAGTGATGTTACGGTTAAGGTTTATAATTGTTGTATTGATGATGAGCTCGGGCGTTAAGTGCGCACAAAGAAATATGGAATTTACTTTGAATGAAGCAATCGTACTGGCACAGCAAAAGTCTCCAGAGGTGATGACGGCGCGTAATAGTTTTATATCGGCTTATTGGCGTTATCGTTCTTTTCGTGCCGATCTTCGTCCGTCTCTTATCCTTACGTCAGATCCCACGCTTAACCGGTCAATAAATAAAGTTACGCTTTCTGACGGAGCCGATAAATTTGTCGAACAAAATTTGCTGACATCGGGACTCTCTTTATCGATAAATCAGAATGTAACTTTTACAGGAGGGATACTTTCGCTTACCAGTAATTTAGAGAGACTCGATCTTTTGAGTAACAATACGGCGTCGTACCGAGCTAATTTGGTAACAATCGGGTATCGGCAGTCACTGTTTGGATATAATTCAATGAAATGGAACCGTAAAACCGAACCTTTATATTATGCCAAAGCGAAGAAAGAATATGCTGCATCTCTCGAGTTGGTATCCTCGGCGGTCGTCAGGTATTTTTTCGATTTGGCTCAAGCGCAGAATAATCTCCGTATCGCACGTTATAATTATGCTTGTGCAGATACTTTGTACCGTTTTGCGCAAAGGCGTTATAAAATAGGTTCTATTACCGAAAATGATATGCTGCAACACGAAATAAATAAACTAACTGAGGAAGCGAATGTAATGAATGCCGAGATTGAATTGGATAATTGTATGCAGAATTTCAGATCGTATTTGGGCATTCCGGAACCCAAACCGATAATTGTAAAAACCGATGACGATATACCGAGTTTCAAAGTAGATGTGGATAAGGCACTTCGATATGCCTACGAAAATAATCCGAATATCGATAATATGCAGTTGAGACGTATCGAAAGCGACCGTCAGGTTGCGGTTGCAAAAAGTAATGCGGGTTTTAAGGCTGATTTGTATGTACAACTGGGGCTTACCCAAACTGCAGATAAAATAAAGAACACGTATCGAAACCCGATGGATCAGCAATATATAAGTATAAATATTTCTCTCCCGATCCTCGATTGGGGGCGGGGGCGAGGAAATATAAAAGTCGCTGAAAATAATCGAGAATTAGAACAGGTAAGGATAAAACAAGAACTGATGGATTTTGAACAAACAGTAAAGCAGATTATAAAACAGTTTAACTTGCAAGCTACCCGGGTTTCTATTGCCCGGAAAATGGCAGAGACTTCACGGCGCAGATATGATGTAGCGATGTATCTTTATTGGGGAGAAAAAATTTCTATGCTCGAACTTAATAACGCTTTGTCTGAAAAAGATTCTGCTCAAAGAGGTTATATTACTGCTTTAGCCGATTTTTGGAATTATTATTTTACGATACGAAAGCTCACTTTGTATGATTTTTATTATGATCGGGAAATTACCCGTGAATATGAGTTACTAATAAAATAAGAACATCTATGATGGATAGGCCATTGAAGAAAAAACATCCGCTTATCAGGTATAAATATCCTATAGCCGGAATTTTGCTGATGCTGTTTTTTTTCATTTATTCGATTGTATATGCTTTGGGATCGAAAAAACTGAAAATATCGGACCAGATGCTAATAACAGGTGTTGTAGAAGAGGCTCCTTTTTTGGAATATATCGATGTGGAAGGGGTGGTAAAACCAATTTTGACTATCGAGGTAAATACTCAGGAGGGAGGGAGTATTGAGCGTATAATGAGAGAAGAGGGAAGTATGCTTGAGAAGGGTGATACAATACTTCTACTCAGTAATCCCGAATTAAAACAATTGATCGAAGATCAGCGGGACGATTATGAGAAACAGGTGGTTGCTTATCGGGAAAAAGAGATAGAAATGGAACAAAAAAGTTTGTTATTGAAACAGCAAATGCTTCAGAATGATTATGAGTTAAAGAAAATGATAAAAAAATTTGAAGTAGATTGTGAAGATTTCGACATGGGGATAAAAAGTAAAGCACAGCTCGAGATTGCCCGCGACGAATATGAATTTAATATTAAAAAGGCTCGTTTGCAGAAAGAGAATTTAAAACATGATTCGACAGTAAATATTCTTCGTAAAGAGTTACTGATAAATGATTTGAAAAGAGAATACCGGAAATATGAACGTATGTATAGTAGACTCGATCGATTAATAGTATGTGCACCCATAGGAGGGCAGCTAAGTTTTGTAAGCGTTACTCCCGGGCAGCAGGTGACAGCTGGGAATAGTATTGGACAGATAAAAGTCCTTGACCAATTTAGAATAGAAACGTCTATAGGAGAATATTATATCGACCGCATTGTATCCGGATTATCGGCAACGATAGAATATCAGAATAGGAGTTATTCTCTTAAAGTATCGAAAGTAGTACCTGAAATTAGAGACCGTGCCTTTTCTGTTTCATTGGTTTTTACCGGTGATATGCCCGAAAATGTTCGAATAGGGAAAAGTTACCGGGTAAAAATAGAGTTGGGTTTGCCGGAAAAGGGCTTGGTTATTCCACGAGGTAATTTTTATCAGGAGACCAAAGGGAGATGGATATTTAAATTAAATGAAACCGGAGAAAAAGCAGTACGTGTTCCTCTTATTATCGGTCGCCAGAATCCTCAGCAATATGAAATAATCGATGGGCTTAAGGCTGGTGATAAGGTAGTTATATCAGGTTATGAAAATTTTGGAGATGTCGAAGAACTGATTTTGAAAAAATAATATGTATTTTTAATTGAATATTTCTGGATTATAAAATTATAAATGAATAAAAGCAATAACTATTTTCCTTGGTATATGTTTTGTTAAGGGTAATTATTCCATGTCATTTTTTAGTAACATGTTGGCAAACAAAAATCTGTTTTTCCGAATTATCATAAAATAAATCTCCTTTAAAGCTTCCGAATTTATGAATAATCTTAAATCCATTCCACTCCAGATATGAATTTAATTCTTGAGGAAAAAATAATCTCATATCTAAATTTTGAACCGAATCAAATTCTCCGTTAATATAATAGTGCCATTCGATGCGATTAATCTGAGTTTTTCTTTCATATCTCATTTTTTGTTTTATCTGTATTTTTCTTCCATTTTGTGTCGTATATCTGGCAATTTCTGTTTGTTTCTTTTCATGATCTACAATATATCTGATATTTGGATTAAAACAATCTAATAGAAATAAACCTCCTGTTTTGAGATGATTTTTAACAACACTAAATGTTTTAAATAAATCTTCATTTTGATATAAATGATGTATCGAATTAAATGGAATAAAGACGAGATCATATTTCTTCTGTAAATTCATATTTCTTATATCAGCTTCAGTAAACTCAATTTCTAATGCTGCTTCCTGAGCTTTTGCTTTTGCTCGTTCAAGCATAGAAGGGGTGTAGTCTACTCCACTAATATTATAACCTTCCTCTGCTATTGGGATAGTAAGTCGGCCTGTGCCACAACAGAGTTCAAGTATGCGGGCATCTTTATTTCGAGGTAACCATTGTTTGTAAAATTGCAAATCATCTGTTTGGGTATTCATTCCATCATAAATATCCGCGTCATAAATTAAATCTCCAACGTTATAGTCGATATTCATTTTTTCTCTTTTAAAATCTATTAATTATTCTAATAATTCCAATAAACCAACTTTATCTATTTGTTGTTTTATTAAATATTTAACTACTGGATCGTTAGCTGATGATTTGCTTATTCTTCAAAGATAACCAATATTTATTTTCGAGCCGGATTTACGACTAAAAAACCTCACTTTTGATTAAAACTTTGCTTTATCATTCTTAATTTGTCTTTTAGTTGCCATTTTTATTATCTGTGATTTTAATAACGAAATTTTTTATTCACGTTTCAGTTCGTCAGCAGGATTGGATTTTATCGTATTCCAAACTCTTATGATAATGGTTAAAATGGTAAATGTTGAAACGAGCACAAATATTGAGATGAAAAATAACGCATTTATTTCGATGCGGTTAACATAACGTTCGAGCCAATTTTGCAAAATGATAAATCCTATGGAAAATGCGATGAATGTGGCGAATAGTAATATGTATAAATATTCTTTGGCAAAAAGAGCCAGGAGAGAAAAGGCGCTGGCTCCGTTTACTTTTCGTATAGCGATTTCTTTTCTTCTTTGTTCTGCTGATAGAGAAACCATTGAATAGATGCCGAAAATGGCGATGATTGAGCATGTAACCGAAAGAAAACCAAGAATTTTCATTAGCGCTTTTTCTGAGGATAAGTATTTATCATATTCCTCATTCATATCGTATATTTTAAGTTCGTTAGTATTGAATTTATTTTTAGCCAGATTTTTTACAGCCTTTTCGGTCTCAAAGCGTGTCCCTTCTTCATATTTGTAGTAAATTATAAATTTATCGTCTGACATGCGTAACATCGCCGGTTTTGATTTGACTAAAGGAGATTCATATAAAAAGTCTTTGACAATGCCGGTGACTTTACCGTATGCTGTCTGATTTCCGAGTTCATATGTTTCTCCTAGAAGGTTATAGGCGGTTTCGTTTAATATTATATCTTGAGTATTGCTGAACGAGGTTCCGTTGATAAAGCGGAAGTTAAGCATATTTACCAGTTCAGGAGTTATATCGAATAACATAATGTCAATTTGGTTTCCGTTTTCTGTGGTTAAAGAATAGGATTTACTAGCGAATGAGGGAAGAAACAAGAGATTAGCAGCTGTTGCGTTTTTGATTGATGGAATCTTGTTTATTTCGTTTATATACGAATCTATATTCTTCGTTGAAATACTACACGATGCGATGTTTTGTCTATCGAAGCCGATGTCAATATGGGTAAGATGATATATTTGTAATGAAATGACAGACGTACAAAATAGAAATAAAATACTTAGGCAGAGTTGAAGGCCGATGCAAAATCTGAAAAAATTGTTTTTTGATTTTTTTAGTCTTTGAGTCGTATTTTTAAGCAGAGTATTGTTAAGTATCCAAACAAAAATACAAGAAAAAAATGTAATGGAAAGGAATATCATAGTGGAGACCGAAAGCAACGAAGGCAGTATACTGATTCGAGTCTCGGGCATAACCGTTAATTTAACGAACCAAGGAAATATCCATTCTATTATCATTAGTCCGAGAATTAATGATATAATCGTGATGATGAGAATCTCGGTAATGAGTTGTAAAAATATATTTTTATTGGAAGCGCCGTTTATTTTTCGTATGATAATTTCTTCTCTTTTAAGTTTTTGTCGGATGATGAATAAAGTAATAAAATTAAACAAAGCGCTGCAAATCACCAGTAGCCCGGCGATAAGGAATATTTTAAGGTGTTCGTATTTAACATTATTCTGGGTATAATGTAATGTGTAATATTGTTCTTTTAAAGGGATGAGATGTAGTTTCGAATTAAAAGCCGAGTGATAAATGGTCGTATTTTCTAATTTATGAATAAATGCGTCGACATCGACATCTTCTTTTAATCGTATATAGGTAGTTACATAATTTCCATTCCAATTGTTATTGCTTGCGATGGGACGTATAATATCGAATTGCAGATTAGAGTTAGATGGCCATTCTTGTACAATTGCTTCAATAATAAGATCTATTTTTTCTCCGTAATATCCTGTATATTCAAATGCCTTTCCTAAGGCAGAATCTGTTTCTGGTATAATTTTTTTTAATATACTTTTAGATACGATGGCCTTATTACCGTCGACAAGCAAATGAGTTGTTTCATTTTGGTAGAATTCTACCCCAAACACATCGAAAAAATTGTGGTCTGTAAAAAGGACTCGTATGTTTTCCTTTTCATTATTTTTTAACCGGTTCATAGGGGATAATCTGAGATTGCATGCCGCTTTTATTTCGGGGTAAGACGATGATAAATAGTGAGCAAGCGGGAAAGGGGTAGATTCGTTAAATCCGTTTTCATTTTCGGCTGTTATTGTCACCATAAATATACGATCAGCATCTGTATGGAAGTTATCAAATGAAGATTCATATCGGATCCAAAGATATGAGAGTGTAAAACATGCGAATCCGATTGCCAAACAAATCATACTTATGATCGTTTGTTGTTTGTATCTGAGCAGGCTTCGTATTCCTGTTTTAATATAATGAGGTAGTAATTTCATGCGTTGAGTTTAAAGATATAAAAAGGGGCTTTTGATGTTGTAGAGTTATGATTACATCTCGATTTCAGTGACGATTTCTCCATCGAACAAATTGACGATGCGGGATGCGTATTCTGCGTCATGCTGAGAGTGAGTAACCATAATAATTGTGGTTCCTTCTTTATTGAGTTCGCTGAGTAACGCCATTACTTCTGTCCCATTTTTTGAATCGAGATTTCCTGTGGGCTCATCGGCGAGTATAAGTTTTGGACGTGTAACTACGGCTCGGGCAATGGCTACCCGTTGCTGTTGACCTCCTGATAATTGTTGAGGAAAATGTTTTTTTCTGTGAGAGATTGCCATTCTGTCCATCGCTTGCTCGATTTTTTGTTTTCGTTCGATAGCAGATATTCCCATATATAGCAGCGGTAGTTCTATATTTTCGTAGACATTGAGTTCTTCGATAAGGTTGAAGTTTTGGAATACGAAGCCTATCATGCCTTTTCGTAGTTTTGTTCTTTGAACTTCTGAAAATTTTGACACGTCGATGCCGTTGAGATAATAACTGCCTCTGGTCGGGTTGTCGAGCAGACCGAGGATATTAAGTAAGGTAGATTTTCCGCATCCCGAAGGTCCCATCACTGCAATAAATTCCCCGTCATTCACTTCTATATTTACATTATGTAATGCCAAGGTCTCTATTTCTTCTGTTCGAAAAGTTTTTTGCAGGTCGATCGTTTTTATCATGATAAAAAATATTTATGCATTTTAGTGATAAAATCTCAATTTATATGCCAGCTTTTTAAGCTTCTAATAATAAGGATAATACTGCCGGATTTTTATTTTTGTAGTGTGCGTAAATGAACATTTATGTGCGATATTGAACATAAATTTATGTGGCTTTCCGAACAAAATCCAGTAAAATAAGGTTTTATATATTGTAAAAATATTTTGCGATACTAAGGTATAAAAAATTCTAAGATTATGATCAACAAAAATAAAGTTCTCCGGTAAGTTCGATAATCAAAGTTTATACTTGAAAATTGATGTTAAGAAGATATAAATGAGATGGTTATTGAATATGTGTGAATTTTTTTTGTTGTGAATGTTTGATGATCGTGGAGGTGTAATTCTTTTAATGAATAGGGGCCATCTAAAATTTTGCAGAATTAGATGGCCTCTTATTTTTTAAGATTGTAATTGGACATAGTTTGTATTTAATTTTGTAGTTTTTTCTTAGCTACCCTAATAACTCTTATTCCTGTTTGTGTCGTATTTCTTTTTAATTGATTTTTTAGAGAGACCGGTTCTATGATAACTTTTTTCTGTCCCCATGAAGCGTGTAATAAATGTAATTCTCCTTTTACATAACAGGCAATACCTACGTGTGTGATGTCAAGTCCGGGTTTTGAAGTAGTAATAGCGATAATATCGCCGTTTTTTATCCAAGATAAATTTTCAGGTTTCATTTTAGTTTTCGGAAGGTAATAAACCCGTTTTCCTCTCAGCGCTTTTTCTTGATTCTTTATTTGATTGATAAATCGATTATTTTGAGCTAATTGAGGGTATTTATCGGCATTTTTACTCATAAAATACAAATTTAGGAGTAATGTATCCGAACTGTGTTCGGGGGTAATTTCTTTCAGCAGGTTCTTTTTTTCATTGTCCGCAATCCAATCGCTGAAATAATGTAATCTCGATGGATATTCATTTATTTCACCGTTCCGGTAACGTAAAGTTTGTAGATTTTGTGAGAAATCTCTAAATGATGCGCTTTTCTCCAGTGTGGTGAGGTATAATGCGGCAACAGTTTCTACGAATGTCGTGCAATCGAGGTCTCGAACATTAATTGTTAACTTCTCTATATTGTTATGATCGAGAGTACCTCCGGCATAATGGGTACCTATAAATTCTTTCCCTAAAGAAAGCATCGAGGGTGTTTCATTTTTATCTGAATATTTTTTTAGAATCGAAACTATTTTCTCTTTATCAGCATTTGTATATTCTTGTGCGATCGTATTTTGAATGCAATATGCGTAAAAAAGGAATAGTGATATCAGAAATGATTTAAATTGCATAGGGCTTTTTGTTGGAATGAAACAAAGATACATTTTTCGTTTTTGTCTTTCGAAGTATCGAGGTTAAAATTTATAATAACTAATCCATATTCATTTGTTTATATATAGAATACCAGCTAATTAACAAGATATGAACAGGTGTTGTTGAAAAGAAAAGGAGTATTAATCGTCCTGAATAAGCTCGAGTTATCTTCCAAAGTTATATTTTTGCACACCCAAAGCGATATCAGGCTCAATAATTGAGAACAGGTACAGATTGAAAAAAGTTTGAAAAAAAGTCTGAAAAAATTTGGAGGTGGAATTAAAAAAGTATTATCTTTGCACCACTTTCGCTTTTAAAAATCCCGTATGGGTCGCAAAGCGATGTATCGATCATTGACAACATTACAATAGACAAAAGAAGTAGTACGAGACGGATGCCTGAAACTCTAAAATAGAAGAGATCAGGTAAAAAAACAAGTTCACGTCAATAGATAGAGGAAAAACGCAGAAACCTGATTATCG